>NZ_JBJXIB010000070.1:0-30387 GCF_046115965.1 Janthinobacterium sp. CG_23.3
GGTGGTTTGTTTGGGGGTGTTGTGTGCTGGGGGGTTGGGGTTGGTCCGAGTCGCGTTGGGTTTCCCCCTCCCCCCCCCCCCCCACCCCCCCCTTCCTCTCCCCCCCCCCCCCCCCGACAAGGCCTGCGAGGTGATCGGCGCCGGTTGCCTGGAGCCGCACATCGCCTGCCTGAGCTATGGCACCACCGCCACCATCAATACCACCAACAAAAAGTACATCGAGGTGACGCCCTACATTCCACCGTACGCGGCGGCGATTCCCGGCTCGTACAGCACCGAGGTGCAGATCTTCCGCGGCTACTGGATGGTGAACTGGTTCAAGGAGCAGTTCGGCGACCGCGAGCGGGCCGCGGCGGCCAGCGACGGCGGCGCCCCCGAGGCCCTGTTCGACCGCCTGGTGGAGGCGGTGCCGCCCGGCTCGATGGGCTTGATGCTGCAACCGTACTGGAGCCCCGGCATCAAGGTGCCGGGGCCGGAGGCGAAGGGCGCCATCATCGGCTTCGGCGACGTGCACACACGCGCGCACCTGTACCGGGCGATCCTGGAGGGCCTGGCGTACGCGCTGCGGGAAGGCAAGGAGCGCATCGAAAAGCGCAGCGGCATCGCCATCACCGAGCTGCGCATCGCCGGCGGCGGCTCGCAAAGCGACGCGGCGATGCAACTGACGGCCGACATCTTCGGCCTGCCGGCGGCGCGCGCGCACGTCTACGAAAGCTCGGCGTTGGGCGCGGCGATCGACGCCGCCGTCGGCCTCGGCCTGTACCCAGATTTCGCGGCGGCGGTGGCGGGCATGACGCGGCCGGGCCGGGTGTTCCAGCCGGACCCGCGGCACAGCAAAATCTACGACCAGCTATACCGCCGCGTCTACACCAAAATGTACGCGCGCCTGCAACCGCTGTACCGCGACATCGCCGACATCACCGGCTACCCCGGCTACCCCGGATAGGCAAACCGCTGGGCGCCACCGCTCAGCGATTTTATTGAGTCCCGTAGTTGCGAAAATTTTCATTCAATGTGCCGTCCTGCTGCATTTCATTAAAACAATAATGCAATGCTGCATGGAATCCCCGGCCCGTTGCCCGGGGTCGTACCCTCGAGGTCCGACCCCGGCCCCGGAACATCGCCCACCGTATGCTACTTCATGGGATGTTTGCTGAGCCAATCGTCGAACGCGGCGATCTCCTTCTTTTGCGCCGAAATAATCTTCTTCGCCGACTTGATCGCAGCGGCATCTTTGCCAGAATCGACCTCCATCTGAGCCATTTCAATGGCGCCCTGATGATGTGATTTCATCAACATTACGAAATCATGATCGACATCGCCGGACATTTTCATCTGGCCCATCTTTTCATGCATATCATCCATTGACTTTCGCATTTTCATCCCGACGTCCGTCGATGGCGCCGCCATCGCCGTATGGGTGGGCATGGCAGAAGCGGACTGTGCGAACGCGGGTAGTGGCATGGCGGTGGCCAGCGCGAGAGCTAGTGAGGCGACCAGTACCGGACCGATCCTATTGTTCTTCAAAATCATACGATTCTCCTTGTCCATCGAGTGGTCAGTGCTTCATCGTGGCCATGCGGCAGCTGGCGGCGCACGCTTGGCAGGCGCGAACGCAGTCTTCCATGCCGTCCAGAGTACGGCAATTATCGGCGCATGCTTCGCACACGTTGGCACACAACTCGCACAGCTGGCTACTGAAGGTGGAGCCGCTCAGCTGCAGATTGGCCGAAGTCTGGCAGATATCAGCGCAGTTAATCATGAGCCGAAAGTGTGCCGGCTCAACGTGTTTTCCTCCACTGTCGAGGCAATGATTCATGGCCATTTGCAGGCAGACTTGGTGGCACGATGAACAAGCGTCGATGCAGGACTGCATATTGAGGGCTTGTGCAGAGGGTGCCGATGTCGTAGTTTTCATATTTGGCTCCTTGTTCGGGGAGGATGGACACATATGCCCAAGAATGAACACAATAAGCCGGATACGCCATTACGTATGTGCGATAACGCCCGCAGGCGGTTTGAACAACTCTCTTCATTCGTGAAAAGGGCCGTCCTCGACTAATCCGGGGATCCATACCAAGGTGCGCGTATCCAACGTCTTCACGCAGCGCCAATTGTTCGCCTGCGTGGCAACATTATCGTGTTCGACCGCTCAAATTCCAGGGCAACGGCAGGCTCATCGACCAGGATACGTTCATGTGTGGATTCTGGATTGGTTTGGGGTGACGGAATTTCCGGCGGTTCCGGCTTACACCCCCCATTTTGCAACGGACAACAATGAATATGGACAGCACGGGCACCCACGGCGGCGCTCTACGTGACGCCCGCCAACCGCGGAGCCGGATCCTCGGGGTCTGACCCTCATACCGCTAAGTTAGGCTTGCGTAGGCCGGATGAGCGACAGCGTAATCCGGCGTCGAGCCGCTGCCGACGCCAGTCGGGTTACGCCGTTCCGGCTAACCCGACCATCCTTAACTTTGCGGCATTAGGGTCTGCCCCCTGGGGCGTTGACCTTGGCGTCGACCAGCTTTGGGGCAACCGTGGTGGCCTGGCGCGGGTCGCCGGCGTCGTCCTCGGTCCGGCGGACGTCGGCACGCGCGTCGAGCATAAACAGAGCGCGCCGTGTAAGCTTGGGGCGCACGCCGTCAACCTGGTCGATGGCCGCCGCCTGCGCGGCGCATCCTGGGCGTCGGGCGCTGCCGAGTAAATAGCCTGCGCCACCGGGACGTCATGGCCGGCAGCGCGATGCCGGCCATGACGGCGCTGGCCGACGACGGCGTGGTCGAGGCGGTCGAGGTCGACCGGCAGGCCTTTTGCGCCGGTGTGCAGTGGCATCCCGAGTGCCTGGCCAACGCCTGCGAGGGCGATTTTTTCGCGGCGCTGGTGCGGGCCGCGCGGGCGTACCGGGAAGTGCGGATGGAATCGAGGTGGCAATCATGAAAATATGTGTGCTGGGGGCCGGCGTTGTCGGTCTGACTTCGGCCTATGCGCTGGCGCGCCGCGGCCACGAGGTGAGCGTGGTCGACGCGCACGCGCGGGTCGGGCAGGGCGCCAGCCTGGCCAATGGCGCCCAGCTGAGTTATTCCTACGTGGCGCCGCTGGCCGACGCCTCGGTATGGCGCAACCTGCCGAAGTACCTGCTGCACCGCGATTCGCCGCTGAGCTGGCGGCCGGCGTTCGACGCCGCGCAGTGGCGCTGGATCGCGCGCTTCCTGATGGCCTGCAACGCCGGCGCGTCGGCGCGCACCACCGCCGAGCTGCTGCGGCTGGCCTTTTTTAGCCGCGACTGCCTGGCCGAGCTGCAGCGTGAACTGAAGCTGGAGTTCGACCTGCGCAGCGCCGGCAAGCTGGTGATGCTGGCGTCGGCGGCCGCACTGGAGGCCGCGCGGCGCCAGGTCGAGGTGCAGCGCGGCCTGGGTTGCGAGCAGCAGGTGCTGTCGTCCGGGCGCTGCGTCGACATCGAGCCGGCGCTGGCGGCCTCGCGGGCGCGCTGGTCGGGCGGCGTCTACACGCCGTCCGAGCAGGTCGGCGATTGCGGGGAATTTTGCCAGCAGTTGGCGGCGGCGCTGGCGCTGCAGGCGAATCCGGTGCGCTTCGCGCTCGACACGGCCGTCGACGGCGTCGTCATGGCGGGCGGCAGGGTAGTGGCGTTGCGCTCGCCGGCGGGCGATATCGGCGCCGACGCCTTCGTGCTGGCCAACGGCGTCGGCAGCGTCAAGAGCGCCGCGCAGATGGGCTTTGCGCTGCCGATTTATCCGCTCAAGGGCTACAGCGTCACGTTCGCGGCCGACCCGGCGGCCGGCCTGCCGTCGGTCAGCGTTACCGACCTGGCCAATAAAATCGTCTACGCGCGCCTTGGCGCGCGCCTGCGCGTGGCCGGGCGGGTCGACATCGTCGGCGCCGACCTGAGCCTGGACCAGCGCCGCTGGCAGGCGCTGGCGCGGCAGGCGCGGCGCCTGTTCCCGGCGCTGGACGACGGGGACGCGGCGGCCGGTGTGGCGCCCTGGGCCGGCTTGCGGCCGGCCACGCCGGGCGGCGCGCCGATCATCGGCCGGAGCTCTGTGCCGAACGTGTTCGTCAACACCGGCCACGGCGCGCTCGGCTGGACGCTGGCCTGCGGCAGCGCCCAACTGCTGGCTGGCGTGGTGGGGGAAGTAGGGTTGTCTGGCGTTGAATGAGCGTGCCGACGGCGCTGAAAATCATGCAAAGGCAAAAAGCCGGGGCTGGAGCGCGCGACGTGTTTGTCGCGCCTACATCCGATACGCCAGTTCGACGTTGAGCGCGCGGCGCGGCAGCGGGATGTCGAAGGGGATATTGCCCGGCGCGAAACTCGGTTCGCGCGCGTCGCGGTTAAACACGTTGAGCACGGTTGCGCGCAGGTCCCAGTTGCCGAACGCCTTCTGGTGGCGCAAGGTCAGGTCGAGCGTGGTGTAGTCGGCCACGCGCGGCCGGTTGTCGCCCGGCTGGCGGGCGCGGTCGGCCACGTGGTTGACGATGCCGCCCAGTTGCCAGTTGGACGCCAGCTGCCAGTTGGCGCGGCCGAACAGGCGCCGCTGCGGCGCCAGCCCGGCGTCCTTGCCGCTGGCCTGGTCGGTCGATTTTTGCAGCGAAAAGTGGCCGGTAACGCGCAGCGTGCGCGCCGCATCCCAGTTCGCCTCCAGCTCGACGCCGCGGCCGAACTGGTCGCCCGAGTTCTGGTAGGTCTTGCCGGTGCTGGGGTCCGGGTTGGTGGTGGCGACGATAATGTCGCTCATCTGGTAGCGAAACAGACTCAGGTTGGTCTGCAGCGCGGTCAGCGGCTGCCAGGCGAAGGCCAGCTCGTTCATGGCGATCGTTTCGGGCTTGATGTTCGGATTGCCCACATTGACCGGGTTGTTGCGCGAGTATTGTTCGATGAACGTCGGCGCGCGGAAGGCGCGCCCGTGCAGCGCCTTGACGATAACGTTGTAGCTGGCGTCCCACACCAGCGCCAGGCGCGGGTTGGTGGTGCCGCCGAAATCGGAATAGCGGTCGTGGCGCACGCCGGCCGTCAGGGTCCAGTCCTTGGCCAGCCGCCATTCGTCCTGGACGAAGGCGTAGCGCAGGTTGCGCTTGTGCGGCTGCATATACAGCAGGTTCGGATCGGTGCCGGCATCGACCAATCCCGGCAGCGGTACCAGCGACGGCCCGACGCCCGGCGCGACGACGAAATCGAAGTTCTTGAATTCGGTCGTGCGGCGCAGGTCTTCGAGCCGGTAGCCGGCGCCGACGCGCACCCGGTGGCCGTTCCAGCCGGTGTAGAGGGCGGTGGCGCTCAGGTGATGATGGCGTTCCGAGTGGCCCGGGTTGCCGATCACCCCGTTCGGGTAGGCGCCGTTGAAGGCGCCCGCCGGGAACAAGCGCAGGCCGGGATTGGCGACCCGTTCGCGCAGGTCGTAGGTGCCGGCCGTGGCCAATACATCCCAGTTGGGCAGCCAGTTGTCCTTGGTATAGCTGAGGTCGGCGTAGGCGCGTGTTTCCGGCACCACGCCTTCAGGGTCGAGTGCGTCGGCCAGGCCGACGCCGATGCCCACCTTGCGGTCCTGCGCGGAGAGGCGCAGGCGCCATTCGTCGTAAGCCAGTTCGAGGCGCGCGTCGGCCGTCTCGCGCGCGGCGTTGATGCGCCCGGGCGCCTTCGAGACGTGGCTGCCGAACAGGGCGTCAAGGCCGCTTTGCACGTCTTTTTCGACGACGCCGTGCTGGCTGTCGGTGCGCCCGGCACGCAGGTACAGCGCCGTTTGCACGGGGCCGACGGCGCCGCCGTACTGGACGTAGGCGTCGCGGTTGTGGAAACTGCCAACGCGCACGCCCGCTTCGAGGCCATTGATGGCGCGCGCCGACTTGGTGATGACGTTGATGACGCCGGAAAACGCGTCGGCGCCGTACAGGGCCGAACCGGGGCCACGGATGATTTCGACGCGGGCGACGTTTTCAAGCGGCATGCCGCCCCAGGCCTGGCCGCGGTTGCCGATGAAGGAAGAGGTGATGGGCACGCCGTTGACCAGCATCAGCACCTGGGTGTTGTAGCTGCTGACGATGCCGCGGAAGGCGTAGATCGGATTGAGCGGCGCCGACCAGAGCGCCACGTGCAGGCCGGCCACGCTTTCCAGGACTTGGTCGAGGTCGGTGGCGCCCATGGCCGCGATATCCTGGGCCGTGATCACCGAGGCCACGGCCGGCACCCGCGCCAGCGGCTGTTCGCTGCCGGTGGCAATGCTGACGAGCGCGCCGTCGCCGTACGACATCGCCAACTCTTCTTCATCGGTGCTCTGGGCGCTGGCGCTGCCAAATGCCATGCCGAGCGCCACGGTGATCAACTTGATTTTTCCGGCATGTACATTCATTGGCAACGCTTCCGGTGTGCGCAGGCGCTGACTTGACTCAGTTTCCGCAAGGGTTGGGTGGCATTTTCTGGATATTATGTACTCAAATGGTGCTGGAAAGCTACTCTTCCCATGTTTGTGGAGCAACACCTGTGTAAGCGATGCGGTCGCAGCGCAATGCAAAGGTGGCGCCGGAGGGCCGTTCCAGCGCTTCGATGTAGCAGGGAATCATGCCGGCGAGGAAGCCTGGTTGCATGTACAAATTGCATTCCAGCTCCGAGAAACCCATGTCCAGCGGCAGTGCGACGGCCACTGCGGCGTAGGTCATCGGCAGGCGCCGTCCCAGCACTTTTTCGAGCATGGCCTCGATCTCGAGCGCCAACTGGAAGTGTGGACCAATGGCAACACCTTCGCGCGCCATCATCGTCAGCGTGACCGGAATGCGTTCGTCGACGTAAGGCGTGGCGACCGGGCGGCCATAGCCCATGATGCGTTTATTGCGTTTCAGCTCCTCGCGCACCACCTGTTCCAGCGCTTCGCCGGCCTTGACGCCGGCCAGTGCCCGCACCAGGAAGTCGGCCGAGCCGGTTTCGGTCTGGCGACCGAAGATCGCCCCTTCCGAGCTGGCGATGCCGGCGCCGAGAGCCTGGCCGGCGGTGCCGCGGCTGCTGCCGGCCAGGGCGGCGACGCGATTGCACCACAGGCGCGCGTCGGGGTAGCTGGTGTACACCCAGACGCTTTGCAGCACCTTCAGCTCGGCGCGCGCGAGGCGGCGCCCGGTAACGCTGAAGATATACAGCTCGAACCAGTCGGCCTCGGCGAACGCCGTATGCAGGTCGAGTCCGCGAAACACTGTGCGTTCGCTGGGGAAGCACTGGCCCATGCTGGTCGGCAGCGGGCCTTCGAATTGTTCCAATACCTGATTCTTGCTCATGGCGCCTCCTTGCGGGCGGGATCGTTGTCGAGTGCCAGCTCGAAGAAGGGCAAATGCCGGAAGCCCAATTGGGCCTGTTCCAGCGCGTGGGCGGCGGCGCCGGGCAGGCGCAGCATCAGGGTCAGCATTTCGCCTTCCTCCGGGCGCAGGCCGATGGCTGTCAGGGCCGCGGCGACGACGCCGGTCTGCGCCAGCGGGATGCCGGTGGACGCTTCGAGCGCGCCGCGGTTGGCGGCCAGCCATGCCAATTGTTCGCCCGGCGCGTCGGCGCACAAGGCGTCCAGCAGTTGCCGCACCGGTTTGGCGCAGCTGACGCCATGCGCGGCAAAGCCGGGTGCGTGCCCCGTGCGCGGCCACAGCTTGGGGCGCGGCTCGGGCGGGTTGGCAAGGTGGGCGCACCAGGCGCCGAGGTCGGTGCCGCACAGCTGCCAGGCTTGCATTGCCAGCAGCACTTCGCGCGCGCCGCCGCCCGAGCCGGCGCCGGCCGCGATGGCCGCCATCAGCGTCGAACCGGCCGGGTTGCCGCTACTGGCGGCGGCCATGGCGGCATGCACCGACTGGTCGCGCGGGCCGGGATTAGCCAGCGCCACGGCCACCAGCGACAGGGTGCGCGCCTGTCGCGCGCTGGCGCGTTCGCCCTTGAACAGCAGGTACAAATAATCGATATAGCCGATCTTGCCAAGCAGGTCGCCGTACACGTCATAGCCGCCGGCGCGGCAGGTGTCGGCGCTGAACGGGTCGTCGGCGCAGGGGACTTCCTGCCATAGCCTGGTCTGGATTTGATCCGGAAATTGATCACTCATGGCGCGCTCCTACAACCGACTCATGCCGCCGCCGACGATCTCGGCGCCCTGGTCTTTGAATAGGCGGGCGCTGGCCAGGCCGATGCCGCCGCTGCCGCCGGTGATCAGCGCGATTTTTCCTTCGAGTTTTTTCATGGTGTGTGGTGAATGTTGGTGTGAAACGGCGACGCCGCGGGCCTGGCGGTAATGCCGTTAAGTTAAGCTTGCGTAGGTCGGATTAGCGGCACGCGTCATCCGAGGCCGGGCCGCTGCCGACGCCATTCGGGTTGCGCCCATGCGGGCTAACCCGACCTACGAAAATCCTGGACTTGGTATTAGAAGTCGCCGGCCAGCACGCGCATGCGGCTGTTCATCGGCGGTACTTCATCGGCGTCGATGCGCACGTCGAGCAGGGTGGGGCCGGGGTGGTTCAGCATCGCGTCGATATCCAGCGCGTCCATGTCGGCGGGTGACAGGATGGTGTGGGCGCGCCCGCCCAGCGCGCGCGCTAGCATGGCGAAGTCGGTGGGCGGCATGGCGCAGCCGATCTGTTCCGCCTTGGCCAGGCGCTGGCCGTGCTTGACCATGCCGAGCGAGCTGTCGTTGAGGACGACGAACACCACGGTCAGCTGTTCCGCCACCGCGACCGACAGTTCCTGGCCGTTCATCAGCATGCTGCCGTCGCCGGTGATGCAGACCACCGGCGCCGACGGGCTGGCCGCGGCGGTGCCGATGGCAGCCCCGATGGCCCAGCCCATGGCCGCGAAGTTCATCGTGACGCGCAGCCAGCCGCCGCTCGTCAGGCGCTGGCCCGGCACGCGCTTGCGCCCGTTGCCGCCCATGCGCCGCTCGCCCATGCGGCGGTCGCTTGGCTGCAAATAGTGGGTTGCCCAGGCCACGCTGTTGCCGGTGTCGGCCAGAAAGCGCGTGCTCGGCGGGAACAGGCGCGACAGGTCGCGCATCAGGCGCTGCGGCTTGATCGGCGTGGCCTCGCTGGTGAAGGCTTGCGGGGCGGCCAGGATGCTGTCCGGCTCCCAGTTCATGTTGGCCAGTTCGCGCAGCAGGCGCCGCTTTTGGGTGGGGGTGTCATGCTCCAGGCACGCCTGATGGGTGCGCTCGACCAGGCGGTTGAAGATCGAACGGATCGAGCCGCGCATGTGGAAGCGCGCCATCGGCGTGCGCGCCAGGTGGTCTTCCGATTCGTCGATGTGCACCAGGCGCTCGTTGAGCAGGCTGTCGCTCCAGCCGCCGGTGTTCCATTCGCCCATGCTGGCGCCGATCGCCACGATCAGGTCGACCGACGGATCGCGCAACGCCGCTTCGGCCGACGCGTGGCCGCCAAAGCCGAACACGCCGCGAAACAGCGGGTGCTGCGGGCTGACCAGCCCCTTGCCGTCCGGCGTGGTGACGAAGGTGGCGCCTTTCAGGCTGGCGAACTGCAAGATCGTCTCGATGCCGTCGCCGGCCCAGCCGCCGATCAGCAGCACCACGTTGCGCGCTTCGGACAGCATGCCGCGCAGCTGGTCGACGGCGTCGTCGTCCACCAGCGACGAGGGCTTGAGCAGCGCCTGAAGGTTGTAAGTGGGGGCGCTCACGGCGGTCGGCTGGCGGAACACGTCGACCGGGATCGACAGGTGTACCGGGCCGCGCGGGGTGCGGGTGGCGCTCTGCAGCGCCGCGATCAGTTTCGCTTCGAACTGCTGGGGGTGCGAGACCAGCGAGTTGTAGCGGGTGCAGTGGCGGAACATGCCGAGCACGTTGATGCCGGTGCAGCCCGATTCCTGCAGCGGGTGCTTGCCGAACGAGGGCAGGGCGGGCTGGCCGGTGATGACCAGCATCGGGATGTTGTTCTCGTAGGCGCTGGCGACGGCGGTGATCAGATTGGTGGCGCCGGGGCCGGAAGTGGCGATGCAGACGCCGATCTTGCCGGTCTCGCGGGCGTAGCCGTCGGCCATGAAGGCGGCGCCGGCTTCGTGGCGCGCCAGGATGTGGCGAATGCCGCCGCGCCGCTCGCTGCGCGCCAGGGCGTTGTAGAGCGGCTCGATGGCGCCGCCGGGAATGCCGAAGACATATTCAATGCCGAGCTGTTCGAGGTAGGCCACCAGCAGGTCGGCCATATCCATTGGTGGGGCGGGTGGGGCGGTAGGCGAAGTGCGTGGGCGCACTTGTTCCGGAGCAAGCGTATCGAGCATGGTAATAATCCCGTGTAGTGGCTGTCGCGGAACAGCCGGAGTAAAGAGAGGGTGTCGACGTGTTGTGGTCGATGCAACTATAATTTCTTTTCAGCATTGTAACTTATCTAAAAATAATTAAGTGAGTTTTGGAGAGAATTTAAGAAAATTAAAAGAAAAACCAACAATCTGCTCGTAAAAACAACAGAATTTCCCGCTTGCGCACAGGAATGCTCGGGAAAATGGCCTTCCGTTTGATTTTCCTTGCAAATCGGTGGAAATGTTGGGCGCGATGGGGCGGTTGCGGGGGCGTCAATGCGCCCGGCATGTGAATGCCAGGCAAGGCGGAAAAGTGGAGGGGCAGGCCCTTCGCGGGGGGGCGGGCCGGAGGGAGGGTTGAGCGCAGGGGTGCGCTCTTGCTTGTGTTTGGCGCCTTAGCGCGTCACGATGGCTTTGACGGCGTCCCACGCGGCGCTGCCGGAGTGGGTCGAGTGGACGCGGTTGCGGCCGCCTTCCTTGGCCGCGTACATGGCGCGGTCGGCGGCGACGAACAGCGCCTCCTTGCTGTCGAGCAGGTGCGGGTAGATGGTCGCCACGCCGATGCTGACGGTGAGCCATGCCGACGTCGCCGAGCGCGGGTGCGGCAGGCGCAGCGTCTCGATGTGGTGGCGGATCGCCTCGGCGATCGGCAGCGCCGCCTCGGCGTCGGTTTCGGCGAATAGCAAGGCGAACTCCTCGCCGCCATAGCGTGCCGCCAGGTCGGTCTGGCGGCAGGCGTGCGTTTGCAGCGCCTGCGCCACGTGTTGCAGGCACAGGTCGCCGGCCGGGTGGCCCAGGCTGTCGTTGTACAGCTTGAAGTGGTCGACGTCGAGCACCACCAGCGACAGCGGCGCGCCGCTGCGCACCGCGCGCTGCCACTCTTTTTCAAGGAAGCTGTCGAAGTGGCGCCGGTTGGCGATCTTGGTCAGCGGGTCGAGGTAGGCGGCGCGCTGGAGCGCGTCCTCGGACTGCTTGTGGTGCGTGATGTCGTGCAGCAGGCCGATGTAGAGCGGCTGGCGCAGGTACATCGGCGTCAGCGTCAAGTCCATGCTGAGGATGGTGCCGTTGCTGTGGCGGATCGCCACCTCGCGCGTGCCGTGGTTGTGCGCGGTGTCCGGGTTGGCCGCGTACATCGCGAAGTAGTCGAGGTATTCCTGGGTCACTAGCGGCGTCAGCAGCTCGCCGATGCCGCGCCCGGCCAACTGGCTCTCCTGGTAGCCCAGGTAGTGGTCGCAGGCCGGGTTGGTGAACTGGATGCGCCCGTCGGCCTCGATGATCAACAGGCCCTCGGCCATGTTGTTGACGATCGTGCGCAGGCGCTCGGCCTGTTCCTGCTGGGTCTCGCTGTTGCTGCGGATTTGCAGCTGGGCGCGTACCCGCGCGCACACCTCGGCCATGCGCAGCGGCTTGCTGATGTAGTCGACCGCGCCGAGGTCGAAGCCGGCGACCACGTCATCGGTCTCGGTCTTGGCGCTCATGAAGATCACCGGGATGCCGCGGGTCAGCTGGTTTTGCTTGAGCTGGCGACAGGTCTCGAAACCGTCCATGCCGGGCATGACCACGTCAAGCAGGATCAGGTCGGGGTGCACGCGCTGGGCGATGGTCAGCGCGCGCTCGCCGGAGACGGCGACGAAGGTTTGGTAGCCCTGGTCCGTCATCAGCTTGCGTAGCATTGTCAGGTTCGCCGGGGCGTCGTCGACGATCAGGATGGCGGCTTCGCGCCGCGCGGGAAAGCTCGCGCCGAGCGCCTGCGTCACGGCGTCCCCCTAATCGGAACGCCGCGGCCGCGGGGCGCACGCGCCCGCTCCGGCCGCGGGTGCGGACGCCGGAGCGACGCCATGCAGCCCGCTGCGTTGGCGCGGCGGGCAGGGAAAGGTTCTGCGCGTGCTGACAAAGTCTGGCCTAATCTGGAAATCGTTCTTTGTTTGGATAATACCGCTTTGGTAATTTCTTGGGTGAAAAATTCTTAGAAGGGTGCTGAAGAAAAAACGGCAATACAGGTAAATAGATGGCCAATTCTATCGAATTGTATTGCAACGGATGAATTTTTATGATCCTTGCATGGATACAATGCAAGCACCGGTCGGCGCGGGCGGGAGGGGGGGGAGCCCCGCCGGAGCCGACGGGGTGGGGCCTGCCGCGGCGCCAAGCGCTGCGGCAGGCGGGATGCGGACTTAGATCTTGGCGGCGATCAGCTTGCCCAGGATCGCGATGCCTTCGCGGATGCGTTCCGGCGACACCGTCACGAACGACAGGCGCAAGGTGTTGGTTTCCGGCGCGTTGGCGTAGAACGGCGAACCCGGTACGAAGGCGACCTTGTTGGCGATGGCTTCGTCGAGCAGCTTCATGGCGTCGATATGGGCCGGCAGCGTGACCCAGATGAACATGCCGCCTTCGGGGCGGGTCCATTGCACGCCGGCCGGGAAGTGTTGGTCCATCGCCGCCAGCATGGCCTGGCACTGGTCGCCGTACAGCGTGCGGATGCTCGGGATGTGGCGGTCCAGGAAGCCGTCCTTGATCACTTCATGCACTACCATCTGCGTCAGTTGCGAGGTGTGCAGGTCGGCCGCTTGCTTGGCCAGTTCCAGCCGGCGCACCAGCGGCAGCGGCGCCACCACGTAACCGAGGCGGATGCCCGGCGTCAGCACTTTCGAGAACGAGCCCATGTAGATGACGCCGTCCGGGTTCATCGCCAGCATTTTCGGGAACGGCGCGCCCTTGTAGCTCAGCGCGCCGTACGGATCGTCTTCGATCAACGGCAGGCCGTGGCGGGCGCAGGTTTCGACCAATTCCAGGCGGCGCTCGACGGACAGGCTGCGCCCGGTCGGGTTCTGGAAGTTCGGCAGCGCGTACAGCAGGCGCGCGCCTTCGGCCACGGCGGTCACCGATTGCGGCACCAGGCCGTGCTCGTCGGTGGCGACCGAGACGAACTCGGGGCGGTACACCGAGAACGCCTGCAGCGCGCCCAGGTAGCTCGGCGTTTCGACCAGCACGCGGCTGCCTTCGTCGATCAACACCTTGCCCAGCAAATCGAGGGCTTGCTGCGAGCCGGAGGTCATCAACACCTGTTCCGGCACGATCTTGGCGCCGTTGGCCGACAGCGAATCGGCGATCCACTGGCGCAGCGGCAGGTAGCCGTCGGTCGGGCCGTATTGCAGCGCGACCTTGCCGTTGTTCGACAGCACCTTGTCGAAGGCGAGCTTCATTTCCTCGACCGGGAAGGTGGCCGGCGAGGGCAGGCCGCCGGCGAAGGAGATAATTTCCGGCTGCTGGGTGATTTTCAGGATTTCGCGGATGAAGGAGCTTTGCAGCTGCTCGGCACGTTCGGCGAAACGCCACTGGATCGGATTTGGATTTTCAATTTTCATACGTGTCTCACTAAGGATGGACCGTGCAGCGCCCGGCCGGGGTAACAAGCGCGCTTGTGGCGGCTATAAAAGAACGGCGCCGGATAAGCGCCGCCCGAAAAAAGGGGAAGCGCCGGCGCCGGATCAGGCGATTTCGACGACCAGATCGATTTCCACGCAGGCGCCTAGCGGAATCTGCGCCACGCCGAAGGCGGCGCGGGCGTGCACGCCGGCGGCGCCGAAGACCTCGCCCAGCAGGTTCGAGGCGCCGTTGGTGACCAGGTGCTGCTCGGTGTAGTCGGGGGTCGAATTGACCAGGCTGACCAGTTTGACGATGCGCTTGACGCGGGTCAGGTCGCCGCCGCAGGCGTCCTGCAGCGTGGCGATCAGGTCGATGGCGATGGCGCGCGCGGCGGCCTGGCCTTCTTCGGTGCCGATGTTCTTGCCGAGCTGGCCCACCCAGACCGAACCGTCGGCCTTCTTGGCGATATGGCCGGAAATGAACACCAGGTTGCCGGTTTGCACGTGCATGACATAGGCGGCGGCCGGCGCGGCCGGTTTGGCCAGCGTGATATTCAGCGCTTCGAGTTTTGCGTAAACTGACATGTAGTATCCATATAGGTGCCAAAAGTGCGGCGGGTTCAGGGTGTGGACGGCGGCGCCGCGGGTGCTAGTGCGATGCCATTGCCGCGGGCCGGCGCCGGTGCCGGGGCGGTTGGCGCGCCCGGCGGCTCAGCCGCGAGTACCGATATTGTACGTCTTGCAGCCTGCTATGCCCACTAAAGCCAAAAATCGGAACTTAATCAGGTAAAACCGTCGGGCCGAGCTATATAGTGATGCGGCCGCCGCCGCCGGAGCCTGCAAACCATAGAAACTGCCAGCGGCCGGCGCTTCGCCCGGCGGCGGTGCCGTAGCTCGGACGCGGGGGCCGCCGAGGCGAGCCGCGCCGCTCCAGGTCAACGTTGTCGGGTTGCGCCGTCCCGGCTAACCCGAGCTACGAAAATCGGCATGTCAGCGTTTGATTTGCATCTTGCGCCCTACCGCGACCACCGCGATGACGGCCAGCGCGAACAGCACCGTGCTCCATTCCAGCGTTTCGCCCAGCAGCAGGGCGGCGCCGAGCAGGGTCAGGAAAGGCTGCACCAACTGGGTCTGGCCGACCCGCGCCACGCCGCCCAGCGCCATGCCGCGATACCAGAAAAAGAAACCGATAAACATCGAAAACACCGACACGTAGGCGAAGCCGAGCCAGGCGCCGGCGCCGGCGGCGGCGATGGCGGCGCCATGCGACCAGCTCAGCCACAGCACCAAAGGCAACAGCAGCGGCGCCGACAACACCAGCGCCCAGCTGATGACCTGCTGGCCGCCCATGCTTTGCGCGAGCCGGCCGCCTTCGGCGTAGCCCAGCGCGCCCAGCACCACGGCGACAAACATCGCCAGGTCGGCCAGGTGGAAGGCGCCGCCGCTTTGGCGCAGCGCGAAGCCGACGACCAGCGCCGAGCCGGCCACGGCCGTGACCCAGAACCCGGCCGAGGGTTTTTCATTGCCGCGCAGCGCGGAGAACAAGGCCGTGGCCAACGGCAAAATGCCGACCAGCACCGCGCCGTGCGAGGCCGGCAGGGTTTGCATGGCGATCGAGGTCAGCCAAGGGAAGCCGACGACGCAGCCGCCCGCCACCATCGCCAGCGGCAGCAGCGCGCCGCGCGGCGGCAGCGGCGCGCGCTGCCACCACAGCCAGGCGCCGGCCAGCGCGGCGGCCACCAGCGCCCGGCCCAGCGCCACGAAGGCCGGGTCGAACGCCGCCACGGCGAGCCGTGTGAAGGGCAGCGTCAGGCTGAAAATGAACACGCCGACCAGGCCGAGCAGCATGCCCTTGGTTTCGTTCGAGAGGCGCGCGGCGGCGCCGGCGGGCAGCGGAAGAGTGCTGTTGTTCATCATGTCTCCAAGTTGGCGTGGTGTTGGTGGAGCCACAAACCGGGGGCGACGAGCCGGGTTCGGCCCTTACGGCCTGACCCCAGGGTTACGCCGGTGTTTTTTCCGACGTTCGCGGCAGTGGATTTGTTCGCTCAATGGATGTATCCTAGACTACAAAACCAGTACAGTGCCGATACACTTTTCCACATAATTTCACATACTGTGACGGTAAAATGACCAATACGCACTCCCACGCCACGGCGGCGCCGCCGGCGGCCACGACGCTCGGCCTGATTTCGCGCGATTCCGGCGAGTCCCTGATCGACCAGATCGTCCGCGCGGTAGCGGCGCGCATCGACGACCGCGTACTGCGCAGCGGCGCGCGCATGCCGTCGATCCGCCAGTTTGCGGCGGCGCACGGCGTGTCGGCCTTCACGGTGGTAGCCAGTTACGACAAGCTGGTCGGCGGCGGCTACCTGGAGTCGCGCCGCGGCGCCGGTTTCTTCGTGCGCGAGCGCTCGCCGCAGCAGCCGGCCGCGCCGGGCGCCGCCAGTGGCGCGGCCGGCGCCGGCGACGCCCAGCCGCTGGACGTGGTCTGGCTGGTGCGCAATATGTTCCGGCAAACGCCGCTGGGCCAGGCGCCGGGCGTGGGCACGTTGCCGGCCGACTGGCTCGACGCCGGCCTGATCGCCAACGCGCTGCGCGCGGTCAGCCGCCAGAGCGGCGCGGCGCTGCTCGGCTACGGCCAGGCCCAAGGTTTCCTGCCGCTGCGCCAGCAGTTGCAGATCAAGCTGGCCGAGCTGGAAATCGCCGCCGCGCCCGAGCAGTTCGTCATGACGGTGGGCGTGACGCAGGCGCTCGACCTGGTGGCGCGCGAGTTCTCCCGGCCCGGCGACACCATCTTCGTCGACGACCCGGCCTGGTTCTTGATGTTCGGCTCCTTCGCCGCGCTGGGCGCCAAGGTGATCGGCATCCCGCGCCTGGCCGACGGCCCGGACATCGCCTTCCTGGCCGAGATGGCGGCGCTGCACAAGCCCAAGCTGTACGTGATCAACTCGGTGCTGCACAACCCGACCTCGACCTCGGTGTCGGCGGCCAAGGCGTTCCAGGTGCTGCGCCTGGCCGAGGAGCACGACTTCATCATCGTCGAGGACGACATCTATTGCGACCTGCACCCCGGCAGCGGCGTGCAGCCGGCCACCCGCCTGGCCGCGCTGGACCAGTTGCACCGCGTGATCTACCTGGGCGGCTTCTCGAAAACGCTGTCGGCCACGCTGCGGGTCGGCTTCATCGCCGCCTCGCCGGCGTGGGCCACGCGGCTGACCGACCGCAAAATGCTGGTCACGCTGACCAGCGGCGAAATCAGCGAGCGGGTGGTGTACAAAATCCTTTCCGAGGGTTTGTACCGCAAGCACGCCGAGCGCATCCGCGCCCGGCTCGACCGCGTGCGCGAGAAGACCGTGCGGCAGATGGAGCGCGCCGGGCTGCGCATCGAGGTGGCCGCGCCGGCCGGCATGTTCGTCTGGGTCGACGCCGGCTGCGACACCAACGTGCTGACCGAAAAGGCGATGGCGCAGGGCCTGCTGCTGGCGCCGGCCAGCCTGTTCTCGCCCAAGCAATTGCCGTCGACGCGCATGCGCCTGAACGTGGCGACCATGCAGGACCCGGCGGTATGGCGTTTTTTCGAGCGCGAGCTGCCGCGCCAGTAGCCGCCGACGCCTTGTCGAGTTGCTAAATAAAGATTCCATATTGTAAATATTAGTAATAAAAAGTCAAGCAAATAAAATAACTCTGTGCTAGGATTTTAGCTGTCCGTTAAAGCGACACGGCGGGCGCGATGCGCAGGGGAAGCTTGGGCTGCGGTGGTACCCGCTGGTCTGGTTCTTTCGGTTTCAACGACGAAGAGTCGGGCCATGCGGGGGGCGGAAGCTGGTGTGGGGCGTGATCGCGTGCGCCCGTTTCGGCTAAATTACTTTTGCCTAGCATCCTCTTTGCTTATAAAAAAACCAATAAGGGGGTAATATGAAACGGATACTTCTTGCTTCGTTACTTGTGGTTGTTGGCGTCGGCGGCGCCCAGGCGCAAATCATCAGCTCGGCCACGCCGATTCCCGGCGCCTACGTTTTGATGAACTACGCGGGCTCCGGCCTGGACTGGGTGTACGCCGGTCCGATCGCGCCGAACGAGTGGGGCCCGGGCGATATCCAGCCGGCCGCGTATCGCGCGGCGGAGGGTTGGCGCACCGCCACCGCGGCCGAATGGGCGGCGCATCCGCTGTGGAACGACTTCATCGCCCCGGGCAACCCGGGCGGCATCGTCAGCTCGGGCACGTTCTACAACCACGCCCACTACATCTACGCTTCCGAGTATTGGAGCTATTTCTCGCACGTCGACGCGCAGGACTTTGACCAGGGGCGCGTGACCGATGGCGTCAACGGCGTCTTGTCCGGCGTTCCCGAAACGATCTACGTGCGGATGACCTCCGCGGTGCCCGAGCCGAGTACGGTAACGATGCTGCTGGCGGGCCTGGCCGGTCTAGCCTTCCTGCGCCGCCGCCAAGCCTAGTACCGCTTGATAGTGCGAAAAGTGGCGGCTTCGGCCGCCATTTTTGTTGTCGGCGGGCGCTTTCGGCCATGCCCTTGAAATCCATGTTTATAATCCCCATCTTGCTTACATCCGTTCAACTAGTCTTACACGAGGTAAAAACATGGCTGTCGCCGAAAAAGAAACCCTTGGCTTTCAAGCTGAAGTGAAGCAACTGCTGCAATTGATGATCCATTCCCTGTACTCGAACAAGGAAATTTTCCTGCGCGAGCTGATTTCGAACGCCTCCGACGCGTCCGACAAGCTGCGCTTCGAAGCGATCAACAACGACGCCTTGTACGGCAACGACCACGAACTGAAAATCAAAGTCAGCTTCGACAAGGAAGCGCGCACCATCACGATTTCCGACAACGGCATCGGCATGAGCCGCGACGAGGCGATCTCGCACCTGGGCACCATCGCCAAATCGGGCACCAAGGAATTCTTCGGCAAGCTGTCGGGCGACCAGCAGCAGGACGCCGCCCTGATCGGCCAGTTCGGCGTCGGCTTCTACTCAGGCTTCATCGTCGCCGACAAGATCACCGTCGAGACCCGCCGCGCCGGCGTGGACGCGTCCGAAGGCGTGCGTTGGGAATCGGCCGGCGAGGGCGACTACAGCGTCGAGCCGGTCGAGAAAACCGCGCGCGGCACCGACATCATCCTGCACCTGCGCGAAGGCGAGGACGAGCTGCTGTCGAGCTGGAAGATCAAGTCGATCATCCGCAAATATTCCGACCACATCTCTCTGCCTATCGTAATGCAGAAAGAGGAATGGGACGAAGAGAAGAAGGAAACCGTCGTCAAGGAAGAATTCGAGACGATCAACCAGGCCAGCGCGCTGTGGGCACGCAACAAGTCCGAGATCACGCCCGAGCAGTACGAGGAATTCTACAAGCACGTCTCGCACGACTTCCAGGCGCCGCTGACGCACACGCACAACCGCGTCGAAGGCCGCAGCGAGTACACGCAGTTGCTGTACATTCCGGCCAAGGCGCCGTTCGACATGTGGGACCGCAACAAGCGCGGCGGTATCAAGCTGTACGTCAAGCGCGTCTTCATCATGGACGACGCCGAGCAGTTGATGCCGGCCTACCTGCGCTTCGTCAAGGGCGTGATCGATTCGAACGACCTGCCGCTGAACGTCTCGCGCGAAATCCTGCAAGAGTCGCGCGACGTCAAGGTGATCCGCGAAGGATCGACCAAGCGCGTGCTGGGCATGCTGGAAGAGTTGGCCAACGCCGACGAGCAAGAGAAAAAAGACAAGTACACGACCTTCTGGAAAGAGTTCGGCCAGGTGCTGAAAGAGGGCATCGGCGAGGACTCGGTCAACAAGGAGCGTCTGGCCAAGCTGCTGCGTTTCGCCAGCACGCATAACGACGGCGACGAGCAGAACACCTCCTTGGCCGACTACGTGGCGCGCCTGAAGGAAGGCCAGGACAAGATTTTCTACGTCACGGCCGATAACTACCGCGCCGCGAAGAACAGCCCGCACCTGGAAATCTTCCGCAAGAAGGGTGTCGAAGTGCTGTTGCTGACCGACCGCGTCGACGAATGGATGCTGTCGTTCATCCAGGACTTCGAAGGCAAGGAACTGGTGTCGGTGGCCAAGGGCGGCCTCGACCTGGGCAAGTTGGAAGACGAAGCCGAAAAGAAAGAGCACGAAGAGACCGAAACCTCGTACGCGGACCTGGTCGGCAAGATGAAGGAAGCGCTGGCCGACAAGGCCAAGGACGTGCGCGTCACGTTCCGCCTGACCGATTCGCCGGCCTGCCTGGTCGCCGATGAAAATGAGTTGTCGGGCAACCTGCTGCGCATGTTGAAGGCCGCCGGTCAAAGCGCGCCCGAATCGAAGCCGATTCTGGAAATTAACCCGAACCATCCTCTGGTGACGCGCCTGAAGTACGAAGACGCCGAAAAGGGCACGCTGTTCGCCGACTGGTCGCACATCTTGTTCGACCAGGCCATGCTGGCCGAGGGTGGTTCGCTGGCCGATCCGACGGCCTTCGTCAAGCGCCTGAATGACATGCTGCTGAATACCCCGGCCAAGTAAGCCTTACTGTCCGACGCCAAACCGGCCCCCGCTTGCGACCCAAGCGCGGGCCGGTTTTTTTCGTCCGCGCAGCCGGCCCGCGCTTGTCGGCGCCGCCCCGCGGCCAGCACCGCGGGTACGCCGACGCCATGCTGGCCGGTTCGGGCACGCCCTGGAAGCCGACGACGGTGATGTAGGCGTCCATGACTTCTTTGTCGAAGCCGAACACGTACAGCCCGCCCAGCATGCCGACGCGGGTGACGATCAGTTCCAGGATGTGCTGGCACGAGTGGCGGGGGGGGGGGCAGCCCGCCAAGTGAGCGCTTTTCAAGGGCCCGTCCCGGGCTACGGCAACTATTTTGAAGTTTTTTCACCTTATTTTCAAAAGATCCTCAAGTTCCCGCCGCGGCCGCCGTAAAAGAGTACATGAAAGAGATTGAAAGATTTTTCAAAGTTTTTTCAAAATACCCCTCAAGTTCCCGGCGAGGCTGCCGTTACAGGGAGTAGAAGCGGTTGTCGCAGCACAAAAGAGTTGTAGAAAACGGCGTTTCCACCTCAGGCAGGAAGTCAGCTTTTGAACTTTTCAGCCCCATCAAATAGCGTCCTCCACGGGCGTCACAGCATGACCTGCTAGTGTTTGTCGGACAAACACCTACAGGTCGCACCGTCTATTGTCGGACGAAAAATACAGCGCGCCACCTCTACTGCTAAACTTGTTGCTCCATCAGAATGTATCTCATCGGCAATACGCACAGACGCCGGATGAGTTCAACGCACTGAGGAGATGGAAATGACTGCTAACGACATGATGGCCGAAATTCGCGACGCCAACCTGAGCTACCTGATGTTGGCCCAGCAGATGATCCGCGCGGACAAGGTAACGGCAATCTTCCGTCTTGGCATCGCCGCTGATATCGCCGAGCTGATCGAAGGCATGAGCAACGCCCAGATTCTCAAGCTCGCCGGCGGCAACATGATGCTGGCCCGCTTCCGCTTCGACGACAGCGCCATCCTGGGCATGTTGACGAACTATAATAAAGACCGCTCGCTGGCCCAGTCGCACGCCGCCATCCTGATGGCCGGCCAAGCCGTCGAAGAAATCGCTTAACCAGTTTCAGCGTCAACCGCGGAGTAGAGAACATGGCCAAGAAAAGTGTGGTGTCGGAAGCGCAGGAGATCCAGCTTGCGATCGAACTGATCCAGCTTGGCGCCCGTCTGCAGTTGCTTGAGACCGAAGTGTCGCTGTCGCGCGAACGCCTGCTCAATCTCTACAAGGAATTAAAGGGCGTCTCGCCGCCGAAGGGCATGCTGCCGTTTTCGACCGACTGGTTCATTACCTGGCAACCCAACATCCATTCCTCGCTGTTCATCAACATCCACGCCTTCCTGGTCGAGCACGCCGGCGCCAGCGGCATCGAAGCGGTGATGAAGGCCTATAAGTTGTACCTTGAACAAATGCCGCCGGAACCGGGCGAAGAGCCGCTGCTGTCGCTGACGCGCGCCTGGACCCTGGTGCGTTTTTTCAACAGCAACATGCTGGCGATGGCGCCGTGCAAAAAATGCACCGGCAAGTTCGTCGTCAACACCTTCGACCTGACCGCCGACTACGTCTGCGGCCTGTGCCACATGCCTTCGCGCGCCGGCAAAACCAAAAAAGCCAAAGAAGCCGCCGGCGCCAACCTGCCGCTGGGGGCGTGATTCCGGCTGCCCGCGTACCGGCCGGACGGGTTGCCGCGTGAGTTTGCCGCGCCAGCTGTGGCGCGCGCCCGCCGTGCGCGCGGCGCTGTTGCAGGCGCTCGCCTTTCCGTTGATGTTGTCGCTGGTGTATCTGCTGGCGCGCGCCGGGCTGCCGCCGCCGATGGTTGGCGTGGCCCTGTTGCAGGGCGCGCTGGCGGCGGCGCTGAGCTGGCGCTGCGGCCTGGCGTCGTGGTGGCGCGCGATCCAGCTACTGTTTCCGCTGGCGCTGCTGGCGGCGCAATCGCTGCACCTGCCGCCGCTGCTGTTCTTGCTGGCCTTCCTCTTTCTGCTCGGCCTGTATTGGTCCACCTTCCGCACCCAGGTGCCGTTTTATCCGTCCGGCCCGGCGGTTTGGGACGCGGTGGCCCAGCTGCTGCCTTCGCAGCGGCCGGCGCGCCTGATCGACATCGGTAGCGGCCTCGGCGGGCTGGTGCTGGAGCTGGCGCGGCGCCGTCCCGACTGCGTCTTCACCGGCATCGAACTGGCGCCGTTGCCGTGGCTGCTGAGCGTGCTGCGCGCGCGCCTGGGCGGCAGCGCGGCGCGCTTCGTGCGCGGCGACTACGAGCGGCTCGACTTCGGCAACTACGACGCGGTGTTCGCCTACCTGTCGCCGGCGGCGATGGCGGCGCTGTGGGAAAAGGCGGCGCGCGAGATGCGCCCGGGTACGATGCTGTTTAGTTATGAGTTCAATATCGCCGCGCAAAAGCCCGACCGCAGCATCGCCGCCACACCCGGCGGGCCGGCCCTGTATGTCTGGTACTTTTAAGCACACCTCTGCGTTATTTACTTGCTCGGTGGCCATAGTCAGGTTATTGTGGTTCCACCTGTTTGTCGTTCCACCTGTTATTTTTATGAAACCGGGTCGGTTTCCGTATACATTCTGCCCCCTCGTGCTTGTTGTGCCTGAGCATGGATAGATGGACCAGCCGAAGTTTGCAGCGCGGCCTTATTTTGGGAGTCAGTGCACTTGTTAGTTATTATTGGTTACGTGATCGTATGCGGCTCGGTCTTCGGCGGTTTCGCCATGGCGGGGGGGCACTTGGCCGCGCTGTTCCAGCCGCTGGAACTGCTGATGATCGGCGGCGCCGCGCTCGGCGCCTTCCTGGTCGGTAACACCGGCAAGGCCATCAAGGCGACGATGGCGGCGGTGCCGAGCCTGTTCAAGGGTTCGCGCTACACCCGCGACTTGTACATGGAGATGATGTCGCTGCTGTTCGACGTGCTCAGCAAGGTGCGCAAGGAAGGCCTGATGTCGATCGAGGGTGATATTGACACCCCGCAAGATAGCCCCTTGTTCAGCAAGTATCCGTCGGTTCTGGAGGATCATCATATTGTTGAATTCATGACGGATTATCTGCGCCTTATGGTGTCGGGCAACATGGATGCGTTCCAGATCGAAAATCTGATGGACAATGAAATCGAGACCCACCACCACGAGGGCGCCGTGCCGGCGCATTGCGTCGCCAAACTCGGCGACGGCCTGCCGGCGTTCGGCATCGTCGCCGCCGTCATGGGCGTGGTGCACACGATGGAGTCGGTCGGCATTCCTCCGGCCGAGCTGGGCATGCTGATCGCCCACGCGCTGGTCGGCACCTTCCTCGGCATCTTGCTGGCCTACGGTTTCGTCGGTCCGCTGGCCAGCCTGCTGGAGCAAAAGCTCGACGAGTCGACCAAGATGTTCCAATGCGTTAAAGTGACGCTGCTGGCCAGCCTGAACGGCTACGCGCCGGCGCTGGCGGTCGAGTTCGGCCGCAAAGTATTGTATTCGACCGAGCGTCCGACCTTCGGCGAACTGGAAGAGCATATCAAAAAATCGAAGACGAAATAGGCGCCGGCGCACCATGAACACATCGCGGCAGTCGACACCGCGGCAAGCTGGTTTGCCGCACACGCAAGGGGCACAACATGGCGGATGAAGGCCTGCGTCCGATTATCGTCAAGCGCATCAAGAAAACCGCCGGCGGTCACCACGGCGGCGCGTGGAAGATCGCCTACGCCGATTTCGTGACCGCGATGATGGCCTTCTTCTTGCTGATGTGGTTGCTCGGCTCGACCACCAAGGGCGACCTGAACGGCATTTCCGAATTCTTCAAGACGCCGCTGAAGGTGGCCATGCAAGGCGGCTCCGGCAGCGGCGACAGCTCCTCGGTGGTGCCGGGCGGCGGCGAGGACTTGAGCCGGCAGCAGGGCCAGGTCAAAAAAGGCGAGGACCCGCTGGTCAAGAAGACGTTCGACCTGAAAGGCGCCAAGGCGGCGCTCGAACGCGAAGAGGGGCAGCGCCTGGCGGCGCTGAAGGCGAAGATCGAGGCGACCATCGACGCCAATCCGGCGCTGCGCAAATACAAGAACCAGCTGCTGCTCGACATCACCAGCGAGGGCTTGCGGATCCAGATCGTCGACGAACAGAACCGCCCGATGTTCGCGCTGGCGCGCGCCGTGGTGCAGCCCTACACCCGCGAGATCCTGCAGGCGATCGGCTTTGTGCTCAACGAGGTGCCGAACCGCATCGGCCTGTCCGGCCACACCGACTCGACGCCGTATATGAGCGACGTCGGCTATAGCAACTGGGAGTTGTCGGCCGACCGCGCCAACGCCTCGCGGCGCGAGCTGATCGTCGGCGGCATGGCCGAGGGCAAGATCCTGCGCGTCGTCGGACTGGCGTCGGCGGCCCATCTGGACCGGGCCGACCCGTTCAATCCGATCAACCGGCGCATCAGCATCATCGTCATGAACAAGCGCACCGAAGAGAACGTGTTGCGCGACGGCGCGGCGCTGGACGTACCGGCCGAGCCGGCGCCGGCGGCGCCGCCGCCGCAGCCACTGAAAAAATAGCAAGGCGCGCGTCTGGGCGCGCATCTGGAAAACGAGAACGGTTATGACGAGAAAAAAGATCCTTGGCTCACACGTGAAGCGCCTGCTGTCCGGTGTCTCGGACCACGGCCGCAAGCATTTGACGGAAGTCGAGACCGACCTGGTGCAGACCGGCTTCCTGCTGGAGGAGGCGATCGAGAAGCTGTCGAGCAACTTCATGGCGATCCACGCCGCCGTCGCCGCGCAGCAGCAGACCATCGACCTGTTGCTGGCCGGCGGCGTGCCCAGCGCCGAGGACGGCGCCAGGTTGGCGGCGATGCAGGGCGAGGTCGGCGGCTATGTCAACGCCGCCATCACCAGCATGCAATTCCAGGACATGACCAGCCAGCTGATCGACCGCACGCTGAAACGCGTCACCGGCCTGCGCGAATTCCTCGGCACGCTGAGTTCGCACGGGGCTGAAATGTTGCCGGAAAGCGACAACGATGAAATCGTCGAACTGCTCGGCAAGGTCAGCATGGCGCTGGCGATACAGAGTTTGGAGTTGCGCAGCGTGCTGCGCAAGGCAGTCAGTCAACAGCATTTGGAAAGCGGCGACATCGAGCTGTTCTAGCCCGGGGGGCGTCGACACAATCGGTCAAACAAGCGGGCGCGGTGCCCGGAATTAAAATAGTGGGAGCAAAGATGGCTAAAACGATACTTGCAGTGGATGATTCTAGCTCGCTGCGCCAGATGGTGGCCTTCAGCCTGAAGGCCGCCGGTTACCTGGTGGTCGAGGCGGTGGACGGCCAGGACGGCCTGGAAAAGGCCAAGCTGCAAACGGTGGACCTGGTGCTGACCGACCAGAACATGCCGCGCATGGACGGCCTCGAACTGATCAAGCTGCTGCGCCAGCAGGAGGCGTACCAGAAGGTGCCGATCCTGATGCTGACCACCGAGTCGTCCGACGAGATGAAAGCGAAGGGCCGCGCGGCCGGCGCCAACGGCTGGCTGGTCAAGCCGTTCGACCCGCA
Organism: Janthinobacterium sp. CG_23.3; assembly: GCF_046115965.1. Taxonomy (NCBI): domain Bacteria; kingdom Pseudomonadati; phylum Pseudomonadota; class Betaproteobacteria; order Burkholderiales; family Oxalobacteraceae; genus Janthinobacterium; species Janthinobacterium sp. CG_23.3. The sequence continues at coordinate 25,702 of NZ_JBJXIB010000070.1, forward strand.
ACGCCTGATCGAGGTGGTCAAGAAGGTGATCGGCTAATGTTCGCCATGGAGTGCACAGATGCAACGCGAATTTGACGGAGTCACCACATGACCATCGATATAAGCCAGTTCTTCCAGGTCTTTTTCGATGAAGCCGAGGAACTGCTGGCCGAAATGGAACGGCTGCTGCTGGCCGTCGACATCGCCGCGCCCGACGCCGAAGACCTGAACGCCGTGTTCCGCACCGCCCATTCGGTCAAGGGCGGCGCCTCGACGTTCGGCATCACCGACATGTCGGAGGTGACCCACATCCTCGAGTCGCTGCTCGACCGCATCCGCAAGGGCGAGATGGCGCTGACGTCCGAGCACGTCGACGCCTTCCTGGCGGCCAAGGACATCCTCAAGATGCAGCTCGACGGCCACCGCCTCGGCAGCGCCGTCGACCAGGACGCCGTGGCCGACGTGCGCATGATGCTGCAGTCGCTGTCGCAGGGCGCCCCGGTGCACGCGATGGCGCCGGCGCCGTCCTTCCACAGCGCCGAGGCGAAGGTCGTCAACCACGAGGGCGGTACCCGCTACCGCCTGGAGTTGCCGCCGATGGACTTGCGCGAGGTGCACGCGCTGGCCGCCGAACTGGGCCTGCTCGGCCTGGTCGCGCTGACGCCGCTCGACGGCGAGCGCCACGCGATGATGGTGACGACCCATGAAAGCCTGGACGACATCATCGCCATCTGCTCGTTCGTGCTGAACCCGGACGACCTGGTGGTGTCGAAGGCGCCGCCGTTGACGCCGGCCCAGCGCGGCATCGAGGACGCCGCCCGCGCCGAGGTGGAAGGGGCGCTCGGCTACGGCTTCTTCGACCCGATCGAACCGTTCGCCGCGGCCGCCGGCGAGTCCGGCGAGGGCTACGGCTTCTTCCAGCCGATCGAACAAATCCGCGCGCTGTCGAACGAACCGAGCGACGCCGAGCGCGGCTACGGCTTCTTCCAGCCGATCGAGGAAATCCGCGCCGTCGCCGGCATCGCCGCGCCCGAGCCGGCGGCGCCGGCCGTCCGCGGCGAGGCCCTGGCCGACGCCGACGCCGACAAGAAGCCGGCCGCCCGCAAGGACGGCGAGAAGGCCGGCGCCGGCGCCGAGTCCTCGTCGATCCGCGTCTCGATCGAGAAGGTCGACCAGTTGATCAACCTGATCGGCGAGCTGGTGATCACCCAGGCGATGATCGAGCAGCGCGCCGACGCGCTCGACCCGATGCTGCACGAGCGCCTGCTCAACAGCATAGGCCAGTTGACCCGCAACACCCGCGACCTGCAGGAAGCGGTGATGTCGATCCGCATGATGCCGATGGATTTCGTGTTCTCGCGCTTCCCGCGCATGGTGCGCGACCTGGCCGCCAAGCTGGGCAAGAAAATCGACTTCATCACCAACGGCGCCGCCACCGAACTCGACAAGGGATTGATCGAGCGCATCGTCGACCCGCTGACGCACCTGGTGCGCAACAGCATCGACCACGGCATCGAAATGCCGGCCGCGCGCGCCGCCGCCGGCAAGAGCGAGGCCGGGCGGCTGTTCCTGTCGGCCAGCCACCAGGGCGGCAACATCGTCATCGAGGTGTCCGACGACGGCGCCGGCCTGAACCGCGAACGCATCCTCGCCAAGGCGCTGCAGCAGGGCATGGCCGTGTCCGAGCAGATGAGCGACCCGGAGGTGTGGCAACTGATCTTCGCGCCGGGCTTCTCGACCGCCGAGGCGGTCACCGACGTGTCCGGCCGCGGGGTCGGCATGGACGTCGTCAAGCGCAACATCGGCGCCATGGGCGGCACCGTCGACATCCGCTCGGCCAAGGGCTTCGGCACCACCATTTCGATTTCGCTGCCGCTGACGCTGGCGATCCTCGACGGCATGTCGATCCGCGTCGGCGAGGAAGTCTACATCCTGCCGCTGGGTTACGTCATCGAGTCGCTGCAACCGGCCCCCGAGGACGTCAAGGAAATCAGCGGCAAGGGCAGCGTGGTCAAGGTGCGCGGCGAATACCTGCCGTTGATCCCGCTGTACCAGATGTTCGACATCGCGCCGCGCTTCACCGATCCGTCGCAGGGCATCTGCGTGATCCTCGAAACCGAGGGCCGCAAGGCGGCGCTGTTCGTCGACGACCTGGTCGGCCAGCAGCAGGTGGTGGTGAAGAACCTGGAGTCGAACTACCGCAAGGTCGTCGGCGTGTCCGGCGCGACCATCCTGGGCGATGGCGGCGTATCGCTGATCCTCGATGTCACAGCCCTCATCCGTTCATCGCGCCAGTTGGCCGACGAATCCATCCCCTCTTGACCAGATAGGAAACCATCATGGCAGACCAGCAAAACTCAGGGCTGAAACTAGCCGACGGCAAGGACATCGCCGGCCATGAATTCCTCGCCTTCACGCTCGGCTCGGAGGAATACGGCATCGACATCCTGAAGGTGCAGGAAATCCGCGGCTACGAGGTGGTGACGCGCATCGCCAACGCGCCCGAGTTCATCAAGGGCGTCATCAACCTGCGCGGCATCATCATCCCGGTGGTCGACATGCGCATCAAGTTCAAGCTCGGCACGCCGGTGTACGACCAGTTCACCGTCGTCATCATCCTCAACATCGGCGGGCGCATCGTCGGCATGGTGGTCGACAGCGTCTCCGACGTCACCACGCTGACGCCGGACCAGGTCAAGCCGGCGCCGGAGATGGGCACCGCCTTCAGCAGCGACTACATGATCGGCCTGGGCACCATCGACGCGCGCATGCTGATCCTGGTCGACATCGACAAGCTGATGTCGAGCGGCGAAATGGGCTTGATCGACAAGCTGGCGGCGTGACGGCGGAATTGTTTTCCGCCCGGGCCGCGTTGCGGTAAGGTAGGGCCATGCAGTGCTGCCGGACCACGCCGTCGACGCGGGGGCGGCCGGCCGAAGGTTCGTAAGAGACCGGGTCAACAGGGGTTTGCCGGCGCGCAGCGGGGGCGCCGGCAGGACAAAGTGGGATTTTACGGAGACTGAAATGAATTTACGCGACTTCAAGATTGGCACTCGTCTGGGAATTGGTTTTGGCATTATTCTGACCATCCTGGTCGCGATGGTATTGTCGGCCAATTTCCTGAACTACCGCAACAAGGCCGAGCTGGTCACCGGCGTCGAGCTGTCGAACGCCAAGATCGCCCAGGCGGCGGCGATGAAAAGCGCGATGCTGGAAACCGGCATCGCCATGCGCAACATCGGCCTGCAGTCGGACGTCAGCCTGATGCAGAAGGAGGAGGGCAAGGTCAAGGAACAGCGCAAGCGCTACGAGGCGGCGCGCGACAAGCTGCAGACGCTGGGCCTGGACGACACCGAGAAGAAGGTGCTGGGCGAGATCGCCGCCTTCGACAAGGAAGTCGACGTCGCCTTCAAGGAGGCGATCGGCCAGGTGCTGGCGTTTAACAGCGAAGGCGCGGCCAAGGTCATCGCCAGCCGCATCGACCCGCTGGACCAGAAAACCCTGGTGGCGATCAACCAGTTGCTGGGCCTGCAGCAGAGCGCCGCGCGCAGCTTCATGGACGGCTCGGTGGCCGGCGACATGCGCCTGATGCTGATGCTGTTCGCGCTCGGCGGCGTCGCCGTGGCCGTCGGCGTGGTCTGCGCCATCGTCACCACCAAGAGCATCACCGGGCCGCTGCGCGGCGCGGTCGAGGTGGCGCAAAAGGTCGCCGCCGGCGAGCTGACCTCGCACGTCGAGGTCACCGGCAAGGATGAAACCAGCGCGCTGCTGCGGGCGCTCAAGGAAATGAACGAAAGCCTGGTCAAGACCGTCACCGACGTGCGCGCCGGCACCGAGACGATCACCATCGCCTCGCGCGAAATCGCCTCCGGCAACGCCGACCTGTCCTCGCGCACCGAGTCGCAGGCCAGCTCGCTGGAACAAACCGCCAGCTCGATGGAAGAGCTGACCTCGACCGTCAAGCAAAACGCCGACAACGCGCGCCAGGCCAACCAACTGGCCGTGTCGGCCTCGTCGGTCGCGGTCAAGGGCGGCAGCGTGGTGTCGCAGGTGGTTAGCACGATGGGTTCGATCAAGGACAGCTCGCGCAAGATCGTCGACATCATCGGCGTCATTGACGGCATCGCCTTCCAGACCAACATCCTGGCGCTGAACGCGGCCGTCGAAGCGGCCCGGGCCGGCGAGCAGGGCCGCGGTTTCGCCGTGGTCGCCTCCGAGGTGCGCAACCTGGCCCAGCGCAGCGCCGGCGCGGCCAAGGAAATCAAACAGCTGATCGGCGACTCGGTCGACAAGGTCGACGCCGGCAGCAAGCTGGTCGACGAGGCCGGCCAGACCATGGACTTGATCGTCACGTCGATCAAGCAGGTCGCCGACATCATGGGCGAGATCACCGCCGCCACGCTGGAACAGAGCAACGGCATTGAAGAGGTCAACCAAGCCATCACGCAGATGGACGAGATGACGCAGCAGAACGCCGCGCTGGTCGAACAGGCGGCGGCCGCCGCCGAAAGCATGCAGGAACAGTCGTTGAAGCTGGCCCAGGCGGTGAGTATCTTCAAGCTCGACGACGACCACGAGCACGAGCACGCCGCGCCGGCCCACGCCGCCCACGCGCCGGCCGCGCACGCCGCGCCGGCGCGGACGCCGGCGCGGGGGAGGCGGGGGGGGGAGGGGGGGGGGGGGGAAGAAAGAAGTGAGAGGTTACGA
>NZ_JBJXIB010000071.1:0-30370 GCF_046115965.1 Janthinobacterium sp. CG_23.3
GGGGGAAAGAGAGAGCACGATACAAATCTTGTTTCTAGGCCCTGCCTCCCTGCCTCCCCCCCGGCCCCCCCCCCTCCCCCCCCACCCACCCCACACCGCCCCCCCCGATGCCGCAGGTGCTGGTTACGGCCGGCAAGTTCGACCAGCGCCGCCACGGCGGCACCGGCCAGATCGTCGTCGGCCACGAGGAGATCGTGCGCCAGGGAGACCGCAGCCTGGCCGACGTGCTCAAACGCCTGCCCGGCGTCAGTATCGGCGGCGCGCCCGGCCAGGGCGGCGAGATCCGCATGCGCGGCCTGGGCAGCGGCTACACCCAGATCCTGCTCAACGGCGTGGCCGTGCCGAACGGTTTTTCGCTCGATTCGATTGCCCCCGAGCTGATCGAGCGCATCGACATCCTGCGCGCCCCGACGGCGGAGTTCGGCGCGCAGGCGATCGCCGGCACCATCAACGTGGTGTTGAAGAAGGCGCTGGCCGGCGGCCAGCGCGAGGTGAAGCTGGGCCTGGCCGAACAGCACGGCAAAACCTCGCCGCAACTGGCGGCGCAATGGTCCGACCGCGCCGGCGCGCTGTCGTACACGGTGGCGGCGACGGCCACCGACACGCGCAAGGCGACGCCGACGCGGCAGGTGCGGCGGGGGCGCGACGCCGGCGGCGCCTTGCAACTGTCGCGCCGCGGCGACTGGGTGGAGCGGGGCGACGAGCGGGTGTTCAGCCTGGCGCCGCGGCTGAACTGGGCGCTGGCCAACGGCGACACGCTCAGTTTGCAGAACCTGTATAACCTCAAGCTGGTCGACAACCGGCGGCGCACCGGCGAGCGCACCGACGTCGGCGCGCCGACCGAGTTTCCCGACAACCTCGGCACCTTCGTTGCGCGCGGCGTCCAGTGGCGCAGCGACCTGGGCTGGGTGCGCCAGTTGGCCGAGGGCGCCAGATTCGAACTTAAACTGGGTGCCAGCGACTTCCGGCGCTATTCCGACTTCCATTTTTACGGCCTCGACGGCGACGCGCGGCGCACCGGCGAGCACCACGTCGTCTCCCCCGCGAACGAGCGCGGCGCCACCGTGGCCGGCACCTGGCGCCGGCCGATCGGCGAGCGGCACGCGCTGGCGCTGGGTTGGGACGGCGGCCACAAGCGCCGCCGCGAGTCGCGCCTGGAAACGCTGTTCGGCGCCGGCGGCACGGCGCTGGGCGGCAGCGACGAGCACTACGACGTCGCCATCCGCCGCCTGGCCGTGTTCGCCCAGGACGAGTGGGAGATCGGAGCGCACTGGTCGCTTTACCTGGGCTTGCGTTGGGAGGGCTTGAAGACGCTGAGCGAGGGCCGCGGCCTGGACGCGGTGGACGTGCGCTCCAGCGTCTGGAGTCCGCTGCTGCAAAGCCGGTACAAGCTGGGCGGCAAGGACCAGCTGCGGCTGGCGTTGAGCCGCAGCTACAAGGCGCCGGCGATCCTCGACCTGCTGCCGCGGCGTTTCACGGTCGACAACGACAACAATCCGAGCAACCCGGACACCCAGGGCAATCCGGCGCTGCGCCCCGAGCTGGCGTGGGGGCTGGACGCCGGCTACGAGCATTATTTTGCCGGGCAGGGCATGCTGAGCGCGAATTTGTTCATGCGCCGCATCCAGGACGTGCGCCAGGAGTTGCTGTTCCAGCGCGACGGCGTGTGGATCGCCACGCCGGCCAACGGCGGCGCCGCCAGCGTGCGCGGCGTCGAGCTGGAGGCCAAGCTGGGCTTGCAATCGCTGTGGCCGGGCGCGCCGGCGCTGGACCTGCGCGCCAACTTGACGCGCAACTGGTCGCGCGTCGAGCGCGTGCCGGGGCCGGACAACCGGCTCGACGAGCAGACGCCGCTGAGCGCCAACCTGGGCGTGGATTATCGCTGGCCGGGCGCCGCGCTGACCGTCGGCGGCAACTTCAACCTGCAAGGCGCCGGGCCGGTGCGCCAGTCGAGCAAGTTGAGTTCGCGCGACAGCGCCAAGCGCGAGCTGGATGTCTATGCGTTGTGGACGTTGGATGGCAAGACGCGGCTGCGGCTGTCGGCCGCGAACCTGCTGCGGCGCGACTACGTCGAGCAATCGCACTACCAGGACGACTACGGCGCGCTGCGCACGACGCGCACCACGTCGACCTATCCGAGCGTGCGCCTGACGCTGGAGCGGCAGTTGTAAAAAAACCAGCGGCATGGCGCTGGTTCCGGTATCCGCAACAGTCGGCAATCGTCGGTCGGATGAGCGCGACGCGTAATCCGACCGACGGCACACTTAGGCGAACGGCGCCAGCAGGGCGACCATCTGGCCGAAAATCTTCGGGCTGGCGGCGATGACGTCGCCCTTGTACAGGTAGTCCGACTCGCCGCTGAATTCGCCGACGATGCCGCCCGATTCGGTGATCATCAGGGCGCCCGCCGCGATGTCCCAAGGCTTCAGGCCTTTTTCGTAGAAGCCGTCGAGGCGGCCGCAGGCGACGTAGGCCAGGTCCAGCGCGGCCGAACCGGCGCGGCGCACGCCCTGCGCGCGTTCACCCATGATCTGGTACATCTTCAGGTATTCGTCGAGCGCGCGCGGGCTGCCGGCCACGTAGCCATTGCCCAGCAGGGCGTTGGAAATGCGGTCGAGCTTGGTGACGCGGATGCGTTTGTCGTTCAGGTAGGCGCCGGCGCCCTTGGTGGCGGTAAACAGGTCGTTGCGCACCGGGTCGTAGATGACGGCTTGCGTGACGACGCCGCGCTGGGCCAGCGCGATCGAGATGCAGTATTGCGGGAAGCCGTGGATGAAGTTGGTGGTGCCGTCGAGCGGATCGATGATCCACTGGAATTCATTCTCGTCGTGCGTGTTGGCGGAAGCTCCGGACTCTTCGGCCAGGATCGCGTGGGTCGGATAGGCCTTGGTCAGCACCTCGATGATCGCTTGTTCGGCGGCCTGGTCGATATCGGTGACGAAATCGTTGTGTTGTTTTTCGGTGACGACGACGCGGTCGAGGTCAAACGAGGCGCGGTTGATGACGGTCGCGCCGCGACGGGCGGCTTTGATCGCCGTATTGAGCATTGGGTGCATATGAGCTTCCGGTAAAAGAGCGCTAACGCCCAGCGGGACGTTTCCGGCCCGCGGCGCGTTAGAGTACAAGAATGAATTAAAGAGCGGAGCGGTGCCGAAATGGTTAAAATCCCGGCCTGGAGCGGGTTTTTCGCTCCGCTGTGACCCGACAATCCCGTATCGATACCGCGCAATAGCGCTATTTTAAATGAACCTGCCCGAAATCAACACGTCTCTTTTCACACGCCTGCGATTTATCCTGGTCCAGACCAGCCGCCCCGGCAATATCGGCGGCGTCGCGCGCGCCATGAAAACGATGGGATTTTCCGAACTGGTGCTGGTCAATCCGCGCTTTCCCGACGCGCTGCAGGACGAGGAGGCGGTCGCCTTCGCCAGCGGCGCCCAGGATATCCTGGCCGGCGCGCGCATCGTCGGCTCGATGGCCGAGGCGCTCGACGGCTGCAATTTCGCCGCCGCCGTGTCGGCCCGGCTGCGCGAATTTTCGCCGCCGGTGCTGGCGCCGCGCGCGCTGGCGGCGCAGCTGGCCGGCAGCGCCGACCTGAACGCCGCCCTCATTTTCGGCAACGAGCGCTTCGGCCTGCCGAACGAGATCGTCGAAAAATGTAATGTGTTGATCAATATTCCGGCCAATCCCGCGTATTCCTCGCTGAACCTGTCGCAGGCCGCGCAGGTGTTGGCCTACGAATGCCGCGTCGCCGCGCTGGGCGACGCCCAGGGCGCCACCGACATCGGCTTCCACGGCCAGGCCGCCGGCCTGACGCAGATCGAGGGCATGTACCAGCACTTGGAGCGGGCCCTGGTGGCGATCGATTTCCTCGACGCCGACAACCCGAAAAAGCTGATGCCGCGGCTCAAGCGCCTGTTTTCGCGCACCCAGCTGGAAACCGAGGAAGTCAACATCCTGCGCGGCATCGCCCGGCAGATTCTGGCCAAGAGCAAGCCCTAGCGTTAGCCGCCGCCCAGCTCGAAGGGCTGGGCCCGGCCGCAAAAAATATTCTCCAGCACGCTACGTTCGCGCCCGACGATGGTGGCGACGAAGTCGCGCGGCCGCTTCATTTGCTTGAAGGTGCTGAAGCCGCGCTCGAGGAAGCGATGCAGGTCGCCCAGTCCGGCCAGCCGGGCCGGCCCGCGCATCACGCCCAGCGTCGTCGCCAGGAAGGGTACCCGCACCAGCTCGCACAGCGAATCGCCGAGCGCCTTGACCAGCGTCAGCTGGCTGTCGCGGTCGGCGTGCGCGCTGACGGCGCGGTAGCCGTCTATATACTGCTGCTCGCTGAACGCCGCGCCCAGCGCGCGCGCCAGCGCCGTGTCGAGCCGCTCGGACAGCGCGTCGAGGACGATCGCCTGGGTGATGGTTTGCAGCGCGTGCAGCGGCAGCAGCCGCTGCATGGTCGGGACGATGCGCGCCAGGTCGGCGTCGCGCTGGCTCAGGTCGGCCGAGCCGTACAACTCGTCGAGGAAAAACAGCGCGGCGTGGTGGCTGTCGGGCGCGGCCAGCAGGTCGGCGTGGCTGCGCGCCAGCCGCGCCGACTGGAATTGCTTGAGCGCGGTGCGCGCGGCCAGCAGGCCGGGGTCGCGCCGGGCCGCCAGGCGCTCGGCCTTGACGGCGCCCAGCTGCTGCTCCAGCGTCTTGACGAGGTCTTCTTTTCTCATATGGCACTTTTACCAGATCTTGCTTGCCAGGGCACGCAACTTTGAGCAAACCGCGCTAGACGGGACGCTCTATTTTTGCGCCGTGGCGGCGCCGGGCCTTGGCGTACACTGGCCGCATACATAAAATAGGGAAGCACAGACATGCGGATATCGCGCAGATCCTTTCTCAAGGTCGGTGTCGTCGGCGCGCTCGTGCTGGCCGGCGGCGGCGCCGTCTACCGGCTGGTGCGCGGGCCGACGCCGCCCGGCCGCTTCGTCCTCGACGGCGCGGCCGGCGCGGCGCTGGCGGCGATCGCCCCGGCCATGCTGGGTTCGGCCGTGCCGGCCGGGCCGGCGCCGCGCGCCGCCGCCGTCGCCGCCGTCAGCGAACGGGTCAACCAGGCCATCCTCGGCTTGCCGCTGGCGACCCAGCAAGAGGTGCAAGACCTGTTCGGCCTGCTGGCGCTGGCGCCGGCGCGGCGCTTCGTCGCCGGCGTCCCCGGCGGCTGGGCCGAGGCCACCCCGGCGCAGCTGGCCGCCTTCCTGCAAAGCTGGCGCACGCACCGTTTCGCCGCGCTGCAAAGCGCCTACCACGCCTTGCACGACCTGGTTATCGGCGCCTGGTATAGCGACCCGGGCAACTGGGCGGCGATCGGCTACCCCGGTCCGCTCAAGGAACTGGGCTAAACAACTATGCGACAACTATGCGATGCATTTTGAGGAAGCGGCAATGAGCAATCCACACGTCATCCCCGACCCGATCCAGGCCGGCCTGGCGGCCGGCTGGAAGGTGATCGACGCCAGCGCGCTGGCCGAGGACCGCGTCATCGAGGCCGACGTGGTGGTGGTCGGTAGCGGCGCCGGCGGCGGCGTCAGCGCGGAGATCCTGACGCTGGCCGGCCTGAGGGTGGTGATCGTCGAGGAGGGCGCGCTCAAGTCGTCGAGGCACTTCAAGATGCGCGAGGCCGAGGCCTACCCGGCGCTGTACCAGGAGGCGGGCGCGCGCAAGACCAAGGACAAGGGGATCAACATTTTGCAGGGCCGCACGGTGGGCGGTTCGACCACGGTGAACTGGACCTCCAGCTTTCGCACGCCGCCCGGCACGCTGGAATACTGGGGCCTGCATTTCGGCCTGAAGGAGTACTCGGAGGCGGCGCTGGCGCCGTGGTTCGAGATGATGGAGCAGCGCCTCAGCGTGGGCGCCTGGAACGCGCCGCCGAACGAGAACAACGACTTGCTGCGGCGCGGCGCCGGCAAGCTGGGCGTCGGCGTGGCGGCGATCCGCCGCAACGTCAAGGGCTGCTGGAACCTCGGTTATTGCGGCATGGGCTGCCCGACCAACGCCAAGCAGTCGATGCTGGTGACGACGATCCCGGCGGCGCTGGCCGGCGGCGCCACCCTGCTCACGCGCGCCCGCGCCGAACGGCTGTCCTTCAAGGGCGAACACGTCGACCACCTGGTCTGCACGGCGCTCGACGGCGCCGGGCTGGCGCCGACCGGGCGCCGCGTGACGCTGCGCGCCAAGCATTTCGTGGTGGCCGGCGGCGCGATCAATTCGCCGGCGCTGCTGATGCGCTCGATGGCGCCGGACCCGCACGCCCTGCTGGGCAAGCGCACCTTCCTGCACCCGACGGTGATGTCGGCCGGCACCTTCGCGCAGCGCGTCGACGGCTACGCCGGCGCGCCGCAGACGATTTACTCCGACCATTTCCTGCACAGCCAGGCGATCGACGGCGCCATCGGCTACAAGCTGGAGGCGCCGCCGCTGCATCCGCTGCTGCTGTCGACGACGATGGGCGGCTTCGGCGACGAGCACGCGGCGATGATGCGCCAGTTCAGCCACACCCACGCGCTGCTGGCGCTGCTGCGCGACGGCTTCCACGCCGACGCGCCGGGCGGCAGCGTCGCGCTGGGCGCCGGCGGCGCGCCGGTGCTCGACTATCCGATCTCGGACTTCGTCTGGGACGGCGTGCGCCGCGCGCTGTTGTCGATGGCCGAGATCCAGTTCGCCGCCGGCGCCAAGAGCGTCTACCCGGTCCACGAGATGGCGCGCGGCTACGCCACCTGGGCCGAGGCCGCCAAGGGCATCGCCGCGCTGCCGTACCGCAATTTGCTGACCCGGGTGGTGTCGGCCCACGTGATGGGCGGCTGCGGCATGGCCGACGACGTGCGCCTGGGCGTGGTCGGCGCCGACGGCCGCTACCACGGCGCGGCCAACTTGTCGGTGCACGACGGCTCGCTGTTCCCGACCTCGGTCGGCGCCAATCCGCAGTTGTCGATCTACGCCGTCGCGGCGCGCCTGGCCAGCGCGCTGGCGCAGTCGCTGACGGGCCGGCCGGCGCCGCGCCCGCGGGCGCAGGGTTGAGGCGGCCGCGATGATGGCGCGCATCCTCAAGCTGTTGCTGGCGCTGCAGTTGCTGCTGCTGGCGGCGTTGGCGCTGGCCCTGCTCAACGTCGGCCGGACGCGCCAGGGCGGGCTGGCGCTGCTGCTGGCCGGCGCCGCGGTGCTGCTGCTGCGCCTGTTCATCACGGCCAATAATTTCTGGTTCAGCTGGCGCGCCGGCAGCGCCACGCCGGCGCGCTACCGGCCGTCGCCGGCGGCGCGCTGCCGCCTGTTCGCCGGCGAGTTCGCCGCCACCATGCTGGCCTCGTCCTGGAGCATGGCCTGGCCGCGGCTGGATAGCCACCTGGCGCCCGCCGCCAGCGGCCCGCCGGTGCTGCTGCTGCACGGTTACGTCTGCAACCGCGGCTATTGGTCGGCGCTGAGCCGGCGCCTGGCGCAAGCCGGCGTCAGCCACGCCGCCATCGACCTCGAACCGCTAGGCGCCGGCATCGACGCCTACGCGCCGCTGCTGCGGCGGGCCGTCGACGAGCTGTGCGCCGCCAGCGGCCACGCCCGCGTGATCCTGGTCTGCCACAGCATGGGCGGGCTGGCGGCGCGGGCCTACCTGCGCAGCGACGGCGCGGCGCGGGTGGCGCGCGTGATCACGCTGGGCACGCCGCACCACGGCACCGGCCTGGCCAGTTTCGGCGCCGGCCTGAACGCGCGCCAGATGCGCCGCGGCAGCGACTGGCTGGCGGCGCTGGCGGCGGCCGAAACGCCGGCCCGGCGCGCGCTGTTCACCTCGATTTTTTCGCACCACGACAACATCGTCGCGCCGCAAACCTCGTCCTGGCTGGCGGACGCGAAAAACCTCGAATTCGGCGCCATCGGCCACGTCGCGCTGGGGCGCCACCCGCGTATCCTGGCATGCGTGCTGGATGAAATCGCGCTGGCCTCGGCCGCCGAAAGGCCCGCTGGCGCCGCCGTTGGCGCGTAGGTCGGCTTAGCGGCAGAAAATCGCGCCGACTGCTCCAGAGTGTCTGTTTTTAACTCAATGTTGCCACAGATCAAGCTGAACTCGAATGACAGTGCCGCGTTCTGGCGTTAGACTATATTGAGAGCAAGCAACAATTCGCGTCCGCGCCGGGTTCCCCCGCCGCCGCGCCTCCGGGCGCCGGACCCGGCGCGCCGCTTGCGTGACATTTGGTGAGAATTCGCGGCGCTGGCTTGCTGTATGGTTCTCGGTATGCAAGGACAGGACGGTGCCTGCGCGCACCAGGGAAACTGGATGATGGCAAACTACTCCGGCTCGCCGGCAAGGCAGGTCAGGTCGGCGCAGCCGGCGCCGCGCGCGCGGCGAACGCGCATGCATATTTTATCGGGAGCGCTATAGTGTCGGCACGCATCCTTATCATCGAAGACAACGCCACCAACATGGAGTTGATGGTGTATTTGTTGCGCGCCTTCGGCTACGCTCCGCTGATGGCCTGTGACGGCGAGGAGGGCGTCAAGGTGGCGCGGCGCGAGCTGCCCGACCTGATCATCTGCGACGTCCACCTGCCCAAGCTGGACGGCTACGGCGTGGTCGCCGCGCTCAAGGGCGACCCGGCCACGGCGGCGATCCCGACGCTGGCGGTGACGGCGCTGGCCATGCTGGGCGACCGCGAGCGCCTGCTGGCGGCCGGCTTCGACGGCTATATCGGCAAGCCGATCGAGCCCGACGCCTTCGTGACGCAATTGGAAGCGTTTTTACCGGGGGCGCTGTCGGCGCCGGTTAAAAGCGACATTGCCACCATCCTCATCGTCGACGACCACGTCCTCAACCGCGAGTTCCTGATGGCCCTGCTGGGCTACGGCGGCCACCGCCTGCTGGAGGCGGCCAACGGCGCCGAGGGCTTGAAAATGGTCCGCAGCGAGCGCCCCGACCTGGTCATCTCCGACATCCTGATGCCCAATATGGACGGCTACGAGTTCGTTACCCGCATGCACGAGGACCCGGCCACGGCCGACGTGCCGATCATTTTCTACACCGCCACCTACCGCGAGCGCGAGGCCAACGTGCTGGCGCAGGCCTGCGGCGTGCGCTGGGTGCTGCCCAAGCCGTCCGACCCGGACGTGATTTTGCGCACCGTCCACGAGGCGCTCGGCCTGGCCCAGGAGTCCGAGCCGCGCGCGCCGGCGGCGTTCGCGCCGGCGCCGCCGGCGGCCGGGCATTTCCGCGGCATCGACAACAAGGTCAACGAATACCTGGTCGAGCTGGAGTCGAGCAGCCAGTTGATCAGCAAGTTCGCCCGCCAGGGCGACGGGCTGGAGCGGGCCGACGAACCGTTGGCGCTGATGACCGAGCGCCTCTCGCGCTCGCTCGCCAGCCTGCAGGCGGTCAGCCTGCGCCTGACCGCGCTGATCGAGCTGGGCATCGAACTGGGCGCCGAGCGCGACCCGCTGGCGCTCATTGAAATCGGCTGCCGCGTCGCGCAAAACATCTGCGTGTCGAAATACGCCTGCATCGGCGTGCTTGAAAACGACGGCGACAAACTCAGTTATTTCGCCTCCTGCGGCAACGAGCAGCAGGCCAGCCAGATCGCCGCGACGCCGCGCGCCGGCGTGCTCAGCAAGGTGTTGGAACAGCGCCAGCCGTTCCGCGTCAACGACCTCGACGGCGACCCGGCCGCGCTCGGCCTGCCGGCCAGCCACCCGCCGGTGCACTCCTTCCTCGGCGTGGCGATCGCCTCGCGCGAGCGGGTGCACGGCTGGTTGTACCTGGTCGACAAGCTCGGCGCCAGCGAATTTAGCGAAGTCGACGAGCGCGTCGCCGCCACGGTGGCCGCGCAAATCTCGGTGGCCTACGACAACCTGCTGCTGTACGAGGAAATCAAGCGCCACCACGCCCAGCTGACGCTGGACATGTCGGCGCGCATCCGCCTCGACGAGGACTTGCGCCGCTTCCGCCTGGCGATGGACGCCACCGCCGACGCGATTTTCCTGGTCGACCGCGCCGGCATGTGCTTCGTCGACGTCAACCTGACCGCCTGCCGCATGCTCGGCTACGAGCGCGAGGAGTTTTTGAAGGTTGGCCCGGGCCGCGCCAGCCACGCCACCGACAGCAACCTGGAAGACCTGTACGTGAAACTGCTGGCCGGCGACCAGACCGGCGCGATGGCCGAGCTGCTGTTGCAGTGCAAGGACGGCAGCGCCCTGTCGGTCGAGGTGCAGCGGCGCACGCTGCGCTCGGGCCAGAGCTGGATACTGGTGGCGGTGGCGCGCGACATCACCGAGCGCAAGGAGGCGCAGCAGCGCCTGCTCAAGCTGGCCCATTTCGACACCCTGACCGGGCTGCCCAACCGCACCCAGTTCTACGACTCGCTGGCCCATTCGCTGGGCCAGGCGGCCGAACACGGCTGGTCGGTGGCGGTGCTGTTCCTCGACGTCGACCGCTTCAAGAACGTCAACGACACGCTCGGCCACACCATCGGCGACGAGCTGCTGCGCCAGTTTTCCAGCCGCCTGGTCGACTGCCTGCGGGTGCGCGACACCATCGGCCGCTTCGGCGGCGACGAGTTCGCGGCGATCCTGATCCTGCCCGAGGGCGCGCAAAACGCCATCGCCGTGGTCGACAAGATCCGCGAGGCGATGCGCCGGCCGTTCGACCTGAAGGGCCACGAAGTGACGGTGACGGCCAGCATCGGCATCTCGGTGTACCCGGACGACGGCCTCGACGCCGACACCCTGATCCAATACGCCGACACCGCGATGTACCGCGCCAAGGAGGCCGGGCGCGACGCCTTCCGCTTCTTCACCGCCGAGATGAACGCGCAGTCGCTGGCGCGCCTGGACCTGGAGAACGCGCTGCGCCGGGCCATCGAGAACGAGGAGTTCGTGCTGTTCTTCCAGCCCAAGGTGCATATCGCCTCGGGGCGCATCAGCGGCGCCGAGGCGCTGATCCGCTGGCGCCGGCCCGGCCACGGCATGGTCTCGCCGGCGTTGTTCATCCCGATCCTCGAGGAGACCGGCCTGATCGTGCGGGTCGGCACCTGGGTGCTCAACGAGGCCTGCAAGAAGATCAGCCAGTGGGGCAGCCGCAAGACCGGCGCGGTGCACCTGTCGGTGAACGTGTCGGGCATCCAGTTCTTCGTCGGCGGCCTGGAGGAGGAGGTGCTGAAGGCGATCAAGCGCTACGACATCGCGCCCGAACTGCTGGAGCTGGAGCTGACCGAAAGCTCCTTGATGTCGAACGCCGAGGAAACCATCAACGTGCTGCGCAACCTGAAGGCGCTGGGCATCCAGATTTCCATTGACGACTTCGGCACCGGCTATTCCAGCCTGGCCTGCCTGAAGCGCTTCCCGATCGACAAGCTGAAGATCGACATCGCCTTCGTGCGCGAGGTTACCAGCAACCCGGACGACGCCGCCATCGTGCTGGCCATCATCAAGATGGCGCACAGCATGAAGCTGCAGGTGATCGCCGAGGGCGTCGAAAAGGACGCGCAACTGGCCTACCTGCGGCGCCACGGCTGCGACGAGATGCAGGGCTACTACTTCAGCCGGCCGGTGGCCGAGGACGAGTTCGAGCAGATGCTACAGGCCGGTAAAACGCTGCAGGCGCCGGTCGACGAGGGGCCGCTGGACCAGCAGACCCTGCTTATCGTCGACGACGACGCCTTCATGCTCGACGTGCTGAGCGACTTCCTGGCGCAGGACGGCTACCGCATCCTAACGGCGCAGACGGCGGCCGAGGGTTTTGATTTGCTGGCGCGGCACCGGGTCCAGGTGATCCTGTGCGACCAGTGCATGCCCTTGATGAGCGGCACCGAGTTCATGGAGCGGGTCAAGAACCTGTGCCCGGACACCTTCCGCATCATGCTGTCGGCCTACGCCGACCTGACGCCGATCATGGCGGCGATCAACCGCGGCGCGGTGGACCGCTTCTACACCAAGCCGTGGAAGGGCGCGGTCCTGCGCGACAACATCCGCGAAGGTTTCCGCCTGCACGGCCTGCTGCACGGGCCGGCCTCGCTGGCCGCGTAAAAAACCACCGGCACAAGCCGGGGTGTGACCCGCCCGGCGCCCCTGGTTGGAACGCGCCGCCTAGAAATGCACGCCGCGCAGCAACTGCTGCATCGCCAACTGCTCCGACGACATCTGCGGCGCCTTCTTGCCGTCGCCCTTGGCCGCGTCGGAGTCGGGGAACATGCGGAAGGTGGTGTTGAGGACGATCTGCGCGACCCGCGGCATCAGCGCGTGCAGCACCTGGCCGGCGATGCCGACCCGGGTGGCGATGCGCACCGGCTTGTAGACGATGGCCTCGGTGATCAAGTCGGCCGCCTCCTCCGGCGCCAAGGTCGGCACGTTCTGGTACAGCTTGGTCGGCGCGATCATCGGCGTGCGCACCAGCGGCATGTTAATGGTGGTGAACTTGATGCCGACGTCGGACAGCTCCGACGAGGCGCAGCGGGTCCACGCCTCCAGCGCCGCCTTCGAGGCGACGTAGGCCGAAAAGCGCGGCGCGTTGGTCAGCACGCCGATCGACGAGATGTTGATGATGTGGCCGCGCTGTTGCGCGATCATCGTCGGCAGCAGGCCCATGGTCAGGCGCAGGCAGCCGAAGTAGTTCAGCTGCATGGTGCGCTCGAAGTCGTGGAAGCGGTCGTAGCTGGCCTCGATGGCGCGGCGGATCGAGCGGCCGGCGTTGTTGACCAGGATGTCGACGCCGCCGTGCCGTTCGATCAGCAGTTGCACGAAGCGGTCGCAGTCGGCCATGTCGGCGACGTCGGCCTGGTAGGTGGTCAGCGCGAAGCCGCGCGCCCCGACCGCCTTCTTGGCCTCGGCCAGCTTGGCCTGGTCGCGCCCGCAGATGATGGTGATGGCGCCGGCCTCGGCCAGCTTGTGCGCCGCCGCCAGGCCGATGCCCGAGGAGCCGCCGGTGACCAGCACCACCTTGCCGGCGACCTGGCCGCGCAGCGTGTGGTCGATCAACAGCGCCGGGTCGAGGTTGCGCTCCCAGTAGTCCCACACCGGCGCGGCGTATTGCGCCAGCGGCGGGCAGGCGATGCCGCTGCCCTTCAGCGCCTGGGTGGTGTGGCGGCTGTCGAAGCGGGTTGGATAATTGACGAAGGTCATCATGCCGTCCGGCAGGCCGATGTCCCTCATGATGGCGTCGCGCACGCGCCGCACCGGGGTCAGCGACATGATGCCTTTTTTGATCGATTTCGGGATGAAGCCGAGCAGCGCGGCGTTGACGCGGATGCTCATCGTCGGCGCGTGCGCGGCGCGGCAGAAGGTGTTGAGCACCTCGCCCACGCGCATCGGGTCGGTGTCGGTCAGGTGGAAGCACATGCCGTCGAGCTTGGGCTGGTGCGAGATGTGCTCCATCGCGTTGACGACGAAGTCGACCGGCACGATGTTGATGCGCCCGCCCTCCAGGCCGATGGTCGGCATCCACGGCGGCAGCAACTGGCGGATGCGCTGGATCAGCTTGAAGAAGTAGTAGGGGCCGTCGACCTTGTCCATTTCACCGGTTTTCGAATCGCCCACCACCATGCCGGGACGGTAGACGCGCCAGGCGCCCTTGGTGTCGGCGCGGACGATCTTCTCGGACTCGTGCTTGGTGGCGAAATACGGGTGCTCCAGGCCTTCGGCCTCGTCGAACATGTCTTCGCGGAAGATGCCCTCGAACATGCCGGCGGCGGCGATCGAGCTGACGTGGTGGAAGCAGCCGGGGGCGATGGCGTTCGCCAGTTCGACCGTGTGGCGGGTGCCGTCGACGTTGGCGGCGAACTGCTCGTCGGCGTCGGCCATCATGTCGTATACGGCGGCCAGGTGGTAAAAATGGTCGACCTTGTTGCTCAGTGTCTTGAGGTCGTCCTTGGAGAGGCCCAGCATGGTGCTGCGCAGGTCACCGAATACCGGAATGGCGCGCGTTGCCGGCACGCCCCAGTATTCCAGCAGCGCCGGTATCTTGCCGCGGCTGGCCTCGCGCATCAAAAAATGCACCACACTGCCTTTGCGTCCGAGTAGCTTTTTGACCAAGCGTTTACCGATAAACCCCGTCGCACCGGTGACAAAATACCGCATCCTGCTCTCCTTTTGGTGTTGTATAAATGGGGCCTCGAAAACCATGCCGCGCGCGCGCGCGCGGTCGGACTGGCGCCGCTGGCCACGGTTTTTCGATATCCCCAATAAGTTGCCTAATCATTACAGGGCGGCGGCGGATTGGCAAGGCGTCTTGGTCGCGCCGGCGCGCTTTAGAAGGGCTTCTCTATCGCATTAGAATCCCGTCTCTAGTTTTGCTCTCTAAAATGGTTTAATCAAATCGATTTTTATATACGGGAGCTGACGATGGTAAAGAAACTGAAAACCCTGGCGAAAGACGAAGAGAAACAATTAGCGAGCGCGGTGCGTACTTCCGCCCAACAAATCTGGCAGGCCGGGCTGGGCGCTTTCGCCAAGGCCCAGGAAGAGGGCGGCCGGGTATTTTCTAAACTGGTCAAGGAAGGCACCGAATTGCAAAAACGCGCCGAAGACCGCGTCTCCGACGTCACCGGCACCGTCACCAAGATGGCCGACGGCGTCAGCAAGCAGGCTTCCGGATCGTGGGACAAGTTGGAGCAGGTGTTTGAAGACCGCGTGTCGCGCGCGCTGGGAAAAATCGGCGTGCCGACCCAGAAGGATATGCAGGAACTGAGCAAGCGCATCGAGCAGCTGAGCAAGGCCGTGGCCGAGCTGTCGGGCAAAAAAGCGCCGGCCGTGAAGGCCGAAGCCAAGGCGCCGGTAAAGGCGTCGGCGAAACCGGCCGCCAAGGCAGCGGCGAAACCGGCCGCCAAGGCGTCGTCGAAACCGGCCGCCAAGGCAGCGGCCAAGCCGGCCGCGAAAGCCGCGCCTAAGGCTGCCGCCAAGCCGGCCGTGAAGGTTGCGCCAAAAGCCGGCGGCGTCCAGTTCCCGACCGCGGCGTCGATCGCCAAGCCGGCGCCGAAAGCCGCCGCCAGGAAAATCGACGTGAAAGCGGCGCCCGCCGCGCCCGCCTTGAACGACAGCGCCGTCGCCACGCCATCGGCGTAAGTCGAGCCGGTACGCGGGAGCTTGATGCCCCGCTTTGCGCCGATCTCCCCTTGGCCGCCGCTGCGGCGACCCTGTTCGGCGGGCGCCCGGTCTTCACCCCTGACCAGAACGCCGGTCGGGTCCGGGACGCCCGCCGGACGGCGGGGGGACTTGCCACGGCGGGCTTGCGCGCAGCGCGGGCCTTTTTTGCATGCTGCACAGTATTGAAGACCGATGACCGCATCTGACTCTGCGCGCGCCGCGCCCGCCGACGGCCGCACCTCCCCATCCGGCAAGCGCGGCGTTGGCCTGGCGCTGGCCGGCGGTGGACCGCTGGCCGCGGTGTATGAAATTGGCGCCCTGGCGGCGCTGGCCGAATCCATCGGCGGCCTGGACCTGACCGACGCCGATATTTACGTCGGCGTCAGCGCCGGCGGCATCATTGCCGCCGGCTTGGCCAACGGCGTCACGCCGCACCAGATGTGCCGCCTGTTTATTGAAAGCGACGCCGGGGCGCTCGACGGGGCGCCGCTGTTCAAGCCGGAAACCCTGCTGCGCCCCGCGCTGAAGGAATTCGGCAAGCGCGCCCGCAGCGTGCCGCGCCTGCTGGCCGGCGCGTTGCTGCATTACGCGGCGCAGCGCGGCAGCCTGGTGGCGTCGTTCGAGCGGATGAAGGAGGCGCTGCCGGCCGGTTTCCTGTCGAACCAGGCGATCGACACGTTTTTGCGCGCCACCTTCGCCAAGGCCGGGCGCAGCAACGATTTCCGCAAGCTCAAGCGCAAGCTGGTGATCGTCGCCACCGACCTCGACACCGGCCGCGCGGTGCGTTTCGGCGCGCCCGGCTGGGACAGCACGCCGATTTCGGTCGCGGTGCAGGCCAGCGCGGCCGTGCCCGGCCTGTTCGCGCCGGTCGAGATCGGTGGCCGGCATTTCGTCGATGGCGCGCTGCGCAAGACCATGCACGCCTCCATCGCGCTGGAGGAGGGCGTCGATTTGCTCATTTGCGTGAACCCGATCGTGCCCTACGATTCGACGCTGGAGCCGGACCGCCGGCACGGCGCGCGCCGCCACGGCGCGCGCACGCGGCACGCGCGCAAGTTGGCCGGCGGCGGCCTGCTCGACGTGCTGTCGCAGACGCTGCGCTCGATCCTGCACTCGCGCCTGGAAACCGGCATGGCCAGCTACCAGATTAGCCATCCGCACGTCGACATCCTGCTGTTCGAGCCGAACCAGGCCGACGCCGAGCTGTTCTTCACCAACATCTTCAGCTACGGCAACCGCCGGCGCATGTGCGAGCAGGCCTACCAGAACACCCGCGCGATGCTGTGGCAGCAGCGCGAGAGCATCGCGCCGAAGCTGGCGCGGCACGGCATGGAGTTGAAGCTGGCGGTGCTGCGCGACAAGACGCTGAGCCTGGTCAGGCAGACGCCGGGCCGGCGCGCCATCAGCCAGCTGGACGCGGCGCTGGACGACCTGGAGCGCTACCTGAAAGTGGCGAGCTAGCGGCGTGCGGCGCGGCGCCGGCAAGGCTGCCGCGTCCCTTGATAACAGTGTTTCTTGGAACGCATCTTCGGTGTTATGCTTGCAGTAGAAAAACAGAGAACGATCGCTATGCTACAAAAAGCTCCACGCCGTACCCGTGAACGCATTCTGGAATTATCCCTGCGCTTATTTAATGAATTTGGCGAGCCGAATATCACGACCACCGTTATTGCGGAGGAGATGAATATATCGCCGGGTAATCTGTATTACCACTTCCGCAACAAGGACGACATCGTCAATTCGATTTTCGTGCAATTCGAGGCGGAAATCGAGCGGATACTGACGGTGCCGGACGGGCGCCGCTCGAATATCGAGGACGTTTGGCTGTATCTGCACCTGATGTTCGAACTGATTTGGCGCTACCGCTTTTTTTACCGCGATTTGAACGACTTACTGTCGCGCAACCGCAAACTGGAACTGCATTTCAAACTGATTTTGGCGCACAAGATCAAGGTGGCCAAGCAGTTATGCGAAGACTTGCGCAGCGAAAAATCGCTGGAAGCGTCGGACATGGACATCAACGCGATGGCCACCAATATGGTGGTGGTGGCGACGTATTGGCTGTCCTACGAATACGTGCGCAATCCGCGCAAATACACCGAACAACAATCGATGTCGGACGCGCTGGCGCGCGGCTGCTACCAGGTGCTGTCGCTGATCGGCCCCTACCTGCGCAATGAGACCCATCTGCTGTTCCAGAAACTATCCGAAGAATATTTGCGACAATTAAAATAAGGAGATCGCCGTGGCATGGAATACCTTCCCGTACCAGGATAACGCCTATGTCTACACCCCGGCCAGCCTGGAAAAGGCGTGGGCCCGGCTGCACCTGGGCGACGCCGAGTTGTTTCCGTCCGACCCGGCGCTGGTGCAGGCTTGGATCGCCTTCCACGCCGGCGATTTCGAGCAGGCCGCCAAGCTGGGCCTGGCCGTCGGCGTCGACGGCTATTCGGTGGCGCACAAGGCGACCTGCATTTACGCGACCTACCTGGAAGTCGACGACAAGGCCAAGATCGCCACTTTCGAGGCGGTGGCCGAGCGCTGCGAGCGCCAGCAGCACGAGCAGCCCGACAATCCGGCCGGTTTCTACTGGCACGCCTATAGCCTGGGCCGCTATGCCCAGGGCATCTCGGTGCTGAAGGCGCTGTCCCAGGGCGTCGGCGGCAAGGTCCACGACAGCCTGGAAAAAACCCTGGAGCTGGCGCCCCGGCACGCCGACGCGCACATCGCCTTCGGCGCCTTCCACGCCGAAATTATCGACAAGGTTGGCGCCATGGTGGGCGGCCTGAGCTACGGCGTCAGAAAAGACCAGGGCTTCAAGCATTTCAAGACGGCGCTGTCGCTCAATCCCGAGTCGGCGATCGGCCACATCGAGTATGCCAACGCGCTGGTGATGTTGGACGGCAAGAAAAAGATGGCCGAGGCGATCGGCTTATACGAAGAGGCCGCCGGCTGCGACGCGCGCGACGCGATGGAGCGCCTCGACGTCGAGGCGGCCAAGGAAGAATTGAAGGATTGAAGAAATGAGATTGCGATGAAATCCCTATGCGTGTATTGCGGCGCCAACCCCGGCGCCACGCCGCGCTACGCCGAGGCGGCGCAGGCGCTGGCGCGCGCGCTGGTCGATGACAACGTCGCGCTGGTGTACGGCGGCGGCAAGGTCGGCTTGATGGGCGTCATCGCCGACGAGGTGCTGCGTCTGGGCGGCGAGGTCACCGGCGTGATCCCGACCGCGCTGGTCGAGCGCGAGGTCGGCCACACCGGCCTGACGCGCCAGTTCATCGTCAAGGACATGCACGAGCGCAAGGCCATGATGGCGCAGCTGTCGGACGGTTTCATCGCCATGCCCGGCGGCATGGGTACCCTCGAAGAGTTGTTCGAGATGCTGACCTGGTCGCAACTGGGCATCCACGCCAAACCGATCGGCCTGCTCAACGTCGAGGGTTTCTACGACGGCCTGGTCGGCTTCATCGAACACGCGCAAGGGCAGGGGTTCGTGCGCCCGCAACACGCGGCGCTGATGATGGTCGAGGCCGAACCGGCCGCGCTGCTGCGGCGTTTCAAGAGCGCCGCTTAAAGGCGGCGCCGGCGCGCGCCGTTTGCGGGGCGCCGCTCGCCGCCGGCGCCGGTCACTTGCAAAACGATTGTCACAAAAACTATCGCGTCCGCGATATTAATTTGCAAATCAAAATATCAAAATACCACTGTTTATGTTTTACTGCTGTCTGAAAAAAATCCATGACCGGACGGGCGGCGCAAGCTTGCCTGGTTCAGATTTTGCCATTTAAACAGAACGTTTTACACCACGGAGGTATTTTGAAACCATCTATATTCATACGGGCCGCCGCATTGCTTGCCCTGGCGGCCGGCACAAGTGCCCAGGCGGCCGTTATCGACTTTGACGCGCTGGCCGCGCCCGGCTGGGGCACTACCCTGCGTCCCGACTACAGCGAGGACGGCTTCCAACTGACCACCAATTTCGGTTTCTTCGGTTCGGTTCACGCCAACAACTTGCTGTATGCCGGCTCGGCAGGGCTGTACAACACACCGCTGGCCACGACGTCGCTGGCGCGCGCCGGCGGCGGCGCCTTTTCGCTGAACTCGATCGAGCTGGCCGATTTGTTCAGCGTGGGCCGCAGGGCCTACGACGTGACCTTTATCGGCCACGTGCTCGGCGGCGGCACCGTTAATCAGACGTTCTCGGTCAGCACCGCGAATGTGTTCAGCCCGCATACCTTCAGCGGCTTCAACAACCTGCTCTCCGTTACCTGGAAAGAGAGCTTGACCAGGGTGCACCAGTTCGACAATATCAATGTGACCGCGGTGCCGGAGCCTGGCACCTATGCGATGTTGCTGGCCGGCCTGGGCTTGCTTGGCTTCATGGGCCGGCGCAAACGCCCGGTCTGACGTTCACGCTGAACCGTGCCGCGCCTGCGGAGCCTTAGCCCCACAGGCGCTGGCCGGAAATGTCGAGTTGCGTCAGGTATAGGCGCAAGTCGAATTCGTATTGGTGGTAATTCGGCTCCATATACGAGCAAAGCTTATAAAACGCTTTGTCGTGCTGCTTTTCCTTGACGTGGGCCAGTTCGTGCACCGCGATCATGCGCAAAAACTCCAGCGGCACATTCTTGAACATGCTGGCCACGCGGATCTCGTGCTTGGCTTTGAGCTTGCCGCCCTGGACCCGGGAAATCGAGGTATGCAGGCCCAGCGCGTGCTGGATCACGTGGATCTTGCTGTCGAACTCGACCTTGTTGATCGGCTCGGCGTTGCGCAGGAATTCGTTCTTTAACTCTTGCACGTACTGGTACAGCGCTTTGTCGTTGCGGATCTCGTGCGCGCTCGGGTAACGCTTGAGCAAAACCTCGCCCAGCTTGTTTTGGGCGATCAATTGCGAAACTTGTTCGAGGGTCTGGTCGGAATAGGCGCTGAGATACTTTAGGGGTAGCATGGCGGAATGGTTGGCGCGTCGGTCGAGGCGAGAATGTACCATACAATGCGCTCAAGAACCGGGGCCGGACCCTGGGGGCCGACCCCGGATGTACGCCGGTGGCGCCGCTGTTGCGCGCCGTTGCCTGCCGTTGCCGGTGAACGGCCCATGCCTGTCGCGAGGCGGCGCCAGCCATGCAGGGGGAGGGGGCGCTCCCCCGTGGACGAGCTACTTCTCGTCGTTTTTGTGGCTTTGCTTGCCGGCTTTGGCATGCTGTTCGGAGGAGCCGCCGCGGCTAGCGGACGAACTTTTGCCACCTTCCTCGCGGTTGGCCGACTGCCGGCTTTCCCCGCCTTTGCGACCGATTTCCGCCATGTGTTCACGGTCGCGGCTGACCGCCTCGCCGCCTTTCTGGCCGGCGCGGCGCGCTTCTTCGGAATCGAACTCGTGAGCGGTTCCCTTCTGATGGGCGGCCTGGCCTCCCTTGCTGGCGATTTCGCGCTGCTGCTCCTCGTCCATCGCTGCAAAGCCGCGCTTGCTGCCCCCGCTTTTTTGGCCGGTTTGGCTATCGTCCTTCTGGCTGTTTTTCCCTTGATCGTTTCCTTGACTTGTAGCCATGTCTGCCTCCTTGTGCTTGGTGGTGGTAAAAATATCAATTCCCGGGCGCCTTTCCTTGTTGTCGGCGTCCGAGGACTCGGAGCTGTGCCGGGTGGCGCCGTGGCGTGCTAACAATCCGACGCACCCGCTTGTTAGAGAAGCACGCCGGACCTTAGTTCCGTCGCCGCCGCGCTTTTCAGGCCGTCCCGCTCAGGGCAGGTCTTGCGCGCGGCCGGTCTCGCCGCCGGACGGGTGGGACGGCGCCGGCGCGCCGTTGAAATCGGCTTCGATTTCCTCCCTGCGGTCCTGCATTTGCTGGCCCAGGGCGGCGATATCGAGCTGGGCGTTTTTGGCCTTGGCGAAGATCTCCTCCTCTTCCAGCGTGATGTGGCGCTCCAGCTGCTCGGACAGCACCGTCATCGTCGCATCGAGGTCCTCGTCGTCCGGCTCCATCCCTTCCAGCTGGCTGACCAGGTCCTTGATGCCGGCGTGGTCGGCCTCGGCCTCGTCCATCAGGTCGTCGTCGTCGATGGCGGCGCGCATGGCCGGATAAAACAGCTCCTCCTCCACCAGCGCGTGCACCGTCAGCTCATAACAAATCTGCTCGACCAGCTCCAGCTTCAGGTCGAGCTGTTCGTCGTCGTCCTTGAGCTCCTCGAATTGCTGCAGCATTTGCCGCACTTTCTGGTGGTCCTCCGTCAGCAGGGAAATCGCGTCGACGGACGCGTCGCCGGCCTGGTTTTTTGCGCTGTTCATGGTGTCTGTTCTCCTTGATTGTTGGGAAGCCGTCTGTAACGCCGCCGGGCTGTGTGCCGCCGGCATTGGCGGGCGATATCGAGGCGCCTTCCGCACACCGTCGGGGGCGCGAAGCAACCATCCGGCAAGGGGCGGCCCCGGCGGGCCGGCCCCGCGCCGGTACTGCGTCGAGCGTGTCAGTGCGCCTGCTGGCCGTGGCCGGTGCCCCGGCCGGTTTCCTGGCCCAGGCCGCGGTTGTGCTGCTGTTCCATGCCGTTGGCGCCGCGCCGCGCCGCCTCGTTCATCTGGTCGATGGCGGCGCGCTGGCGCTGGGTGGCTTTGTCGGTTTCTTCGCTGGCGGCACGGACGATCTCGTCGGCCACGGCGGCGGCGGCGCGGCTGGCCGCGGGCATGTGCGACTCCGCCGTCTTGGTCATTTCGACGTTGGCGTTGGCCAGCACGTTCGACAGCCGCTGCTGGTAGTTGCGCAGTTTTGCAATGGATGGGTGGAGCTGGGTGGTGGCCACCGACGCGAACTCGGTGGCGTCCTTGGTGGCCATCAGATGGCGGTTGGCCGAAGTCATATCTTCGATCAGTTCCTGCGCCAGGCGCATGTTCAATTCCGTGACTTTTTGCGCCGTGTCGATCGCTTTCCTGAACAGATCGGTCATGAACGCCAGTTGGACTTCCATGTGCGATCGGATGGCAGGGGTGATGGCTTGCGTGATCATATCTATACCTCGATAAAAAAGACCCTCATAAAGGTCACCCGGGTCGGTGCGGGTGAAGCTGTGCTTGTATCAAGCAAAGGGATAGACTCTTATCGAATCAGCAAGTTCCATGAATCTGGGGTTTTTTTGTCGCGGATGAAGCGGCTTGCCGCCGGGCGCGGGACGGCAAAGCGGCGCCGGGGCGGCGCCGCCGGACGGCGAACCGAATGGCCGGCCTTACTCCGCGTCCTTACTGCTCGGCCACCTGCAGCACCAGTTTGCCGAAGTTTTTGCCTTCAAACAGCATCGACAAGGCCTGCGGAAAGTTCTCGATGCCCTGCACGATGTCGACCTTGCTCTTCATCTTGCCCTGCTTGAGCCACTGGCCCATCGCCGCCACGCCGAGGTGGTAGCGCGGCGCGTAGTCGAACACCACGATGCCTTCCATGCGCGCGCGGTTGACCAGCAGCGACAGGTAGTTGGCCGGACCCTTCACCGCCGTGGTGTTGTTGTACTGCGAGATGGCGCCGCAGATGACGATGCGGGCCTTCAGGTTGATGCGGGTGAGCACGGTGTCGAGGATCTCGCCGCCGACGTTGTCGAAATACACGTCCACGCCCTGCGGACAATGTTCCTTCAGGCCATCCTTGACGGCGCCGCCCTTGTAGTCGATGCAGGCGTCGAAACCGAGTTCGTTGACGACGAAAT
This sequence comes from Janthinobacterium sp. CG_23.3, assembly GCF_046115965.1. Taxonomy (NCBI): domain Bacteria; kingdom Pseudomonadati; phylum Pseudomonadota; class Betaproteobacteria; order Burkholderiales; family Oxalobacteraceae; genus Janthinobacterium; species Janthinobacterium sp. CG_23.3. Next base: position 22,768 of record NZ_JBJXIB010000071.1, read on the forward strand.
CGCATTTGTCCTTGCCGCCGGCGATGCCGACCACGCGGCAACCCATCTGCTTGGCGACCTGGCCGACCGTCATGCCGACCGCGCCGGCGGCGCCGGAGACGACCACGGTCTCGCCGGCCTTCGGCTGGCCCACTTCGAGCAGGCCGAAGTAGCCGGTCAGGCCCGGCATGCCGAGCACGTTCAGGTAGGTCGGCAGCGGCGCCAGCGCGGCGTCGACCTGGATGAAGGAAGCGCTCTTGTCGTCGGCCGCGCCGATCCAGTACTGCTGCACGCCGATCGAGCCGGAGACGTGGGCGCCGACGGCGAACTTGGGCGACTTCGAGGCCACCACCACGCCAATGCCGCCGGCGCGCATGACCTCGCCGATGGCCACCGGGCGGATGTAGGATTTGCCCTCGTTCATCCAGCCGCGCATGGCCGGGTCGAGCGAGAGGTAGAGCGCCTTGACGACGATCTCGCCGTCGCCGATCTCGCGCAGCGCTTCACGCACTTGCTGCCAGTCGCTGGCCTTGGCCATGCCGAGCGGGCGGGCGGCGAGGCGGAATTGCAGGTTCTCCAACACTGTCGTTGTCATTGTTATTCCTTGAAAAAGGGAGGGGGTGATCGACTATACCTGAAAATTGAACGACCGTGCTATTCTCGGGAATGCTTGGCATTCTGGCCAGCCCGGCCCAGTCGTGCGACAATACCGGGCCTGCGGCTGGCCGTTTGGCCCCGCCGACCCACACCGACCACTATCGTAATCCTGATCCCGCCATGACGCATCCTGAATATATTCTGACCCTCTCCTGTCTGGACCAGCGCGGTATCGTGCACCGCGTTTCGGGCTTCCTGGCCGAACACGGCTGCAATATCATCGATTCGGCGCAGTTCGGCGACCAGCAGTCGCAGCTGTTTTTCATGCGCGTGCATTTCGCGCTGATCGACGGCGGCGTCAGCGACGCCGGGCTGCGCGCCGATTTCGCCGCGCTGGCGCAGGCGATGCAGTTCAACGCGCAGTTGCACGACGCCCGCACCAAGCCGCGCGTGATGCTGATGGTGTCGAAGATCGGCCACTGCCTGAACGACCTGCTGTTCCGCTACAAGAGCGGCCTGCTGCCGGTCGAGATCCCGGCGATCGTCTCGAACCACATGGATTTCTACCAGCTCGCGGCCAGTTACAACATCCCCTTCCACCACCTGCCGCTGGCGGCCGGCGCCTCGGAGGCGGCCAAGTTGGCGCAGGAGGCCCGCGTGCTCGAGCTGATGCAGACCCACGACATCGACCTGGTGGTGCTGGCGCGCTACATGCAAATCCTCTCGCCCGGCCTGTGCAAGGCGCTGGGCGGCAAGGCGATCAACATCCACCATTCCTTCCTGCCCAGCTTCAAGGGCGCCAAGCCGTACGCCCAGGCGCACCACCGCGGCGTCAAGCTGATCGGTGCGACCGCGCATTTCGTCACCGGCGACCTGGACGAAGGCCCGATCATCGAGCAGGACGTCGAACGGGTCGACCACGCGATGGACGCCGACACGTTGACGGCGATCGGCCGCGACGTCGAGTGCGTGGTGCTGGCGCGCGCCGTCAAATGGTTTGTCGAGCACCGCATTTTGCAAAACGGCGACAAGACCGTCGTCTTCAAATAGTCATTCACTGTAATTTTTTTTAGGCAGGCGTTACCCGATGGCCCTCAAAGCAACAATTTTCAAGGCTGAGCTGCAGCTGGCGGATATGGACCGCAATTACTACCAAGAGCACATGCTGACCCTGGCGCGCCACCCGTCCGAGACGGACGAGCGCATGATGGTGCGGCTGCTGGCGTTCGCCATCCACGCCGACGAGGCGCTGACGTTTACCAAGGGCCTGTTCGACACCGAGGAGCCGGACTTGTGGCTGAAGGACCTGACCGGCGCGATCCAGTTGTGGATCGAGGTCGGCCAGCCCGACGAGAAGCGCATCCTGAAGGCCTGCGGCCGCTCCGAGCAGGTGATCGTCTACAGCTACGGCGCCACCAGCCACCTGTGGTGGAAGCAGATCGCCAACAAGCTGGAGCGGGCCAAGAACTTGACGGTGATCAACCTGCCGTCGGAAGCGGCGATGGAAATGTCGCGGCTGGCCCAGCGCACCATGCAGTTCCAGTGCACCATCCAGGACGGCCAGATCTGGCTGACCGACGGCGCCACCACGGTGCAGATCGACCGCGAGACCGTCAAGGCGCCGCGCTAGCGCTATAATGTCGGCCATGGTGACATCGTTGACGTCGAGGCAATGGCAGATCTGGATCGCGCTCTTCGCGGTCCTGCTGAACGCGCTCGCCCCGTCGGTTTCGCACGCCGTCGCCGCCGCGCGCGGCCCGGCCCCGGCCTGGGAAATGTGCAGCGCCGACCGCACCGGCTATGCCGGGCCGGCCAGTGCCGCCTTCGCCGCTTTCGTGGCGGCGGAGCAACCGCCCGCCGCCGCCGCGCCGGAGGGCAGCGGCAAGGCCGGCGAGCATTGCGCCTATTGCCTGCCGCACGCCGGCGACTTCGCCCTGGCGCCGGCCGTCGCGGCGCCTGCCGGCGTCGTCGGCCGGCACCCGCCACACCCCTTCCTGTTGTATCGTGCGCCGCGGCCGTTGACGGCCTGGTCGGCGGCGCGCCCGCGCGGCCCCCCCGCGCCGGCTTGATCGCCCCGGCGCGCCGCTCGTCGCGCCCGGCGTTGATCGCTCCCCCCTCATTACCGATCCGGCGTTGCTGCGCTGCGACGGCGCAGCCGCGGGCGCGCCGCCGCCCGCGGCGGCGCTACGCCATACGGGCGCCCGTGCGCCGCCATTTTTTTGAGAACGACAATGAACAAACAATTTATCGCATTTTTGACGACGATGACGCTGGCCTCGTGCGCGCTGGCCCAGGTCAGCGTGACGGCGCCGTGGATACGCGCCACCGTACCGCAAGGCAAGGCCACCGGCGCCTTCATGCAAATCAAGTCGGACCAGGACGTGCGCCTGGTCGAGGTGCGCACCAGCGTGGCCGGCATCGCCGAAATCCACCAGATGGAAATGCTCGGGCAAACCATGAAGATGCACGCGGTGGACGGCCTCGACCTGGCCGCCGGCAAGACGCTGCACCTGGGCCCGGGCGGCTACCACATTATGCTGATGGAGCTGAAGCGCCAGTTGAAGCAGGGCGAGACCGTGGCGTTGACGCTGGTGGTGCAGGGCAAGGACAAGAAACGCAAGAACATCGAATTGGCGGTGCCGGTCAAGGCGCTGACGTACGTGGACCCGGCCGGCCCGGCCGCGATGCCGGCGATGGCGCCGCAGCACCAGCACTGAGCGGGCAGCGCACGCAAGGCCCCATGAAATCCGCTGTGTCGCCGCGCAAGCGGCTGGCGCTGATGCCGGCCGCGCTGGGCTTGGCCGGGCCGGCCGCCGCCGAGCACCAGCCCAAGGTGCCGCCCAGCAGTACGGCGGCGACGCCGGCTACGGCGGCAAGCAGGGCGGCGCCTCGGTCGGCGACCGCCAGGGTGCCTGGTCGTGTTGGATCGACCTGTCGCGGCTCGACAGCGACGGGTAGCCGATCGCCTTCGCCAACAAGCTGGGCGCGCGCCTGGAGGGCCACCCTCAATTGCCGCCGGCCATCGCCGCTAGCGTGGAGGCGGCGCCGGCCGAGCAGCTGGAACGGTGGTTTGAGGGTTTGCTCGACGCCGACAGCCTGGACCAGCTGGTCGGCGGCGCGTAGCGCCGTTAACGTCGCCCCTGGGCGGCGTCGCCTTGGCTCGGCGCAGCGCCCAGGCGTCTGACGTCGCCCGAACCGTGCACGCTGCGGCTCACTTGCGGATCGCCATAGTAGTCGATGCCGCCGGAGCCGCCGATGCTGGCCGCCAGCGATTGCCTCGGCCACACTACAGCCTTGCCTGAGCCGCCTATGCTGGCTTGCACCGCGCGGGCGTTCAACTGGCCGGTTTGCACGCTGCCGGAGCCGCCGATGGCCACGGTCAGCTGGCCGGTGGAGCCGCCGGCGGTGAAGTTGCCGCTGCCACCGATCGACACCGAGACCGCCTCGCTGCGTACCTGCTTGACCTTGATCGAGCCCGAACCGCCCACTTCGAAGCGCAGCTGGGGCGCGCGCAGCTCGGCCGCGTACAGCGTGCCGGAGCCGGCCAGGCTGACCCGCTCGACCTGGGGCGCCTGCACCACGATCCTGAGGACGCTCGGCGCCAGATTGACGCCGTGCCGGGCGACGCGGATTTTCAAGGTGCCGTTTTCCACCGTCGTCTCGACCAGCGCCTGCAAATTGTCGTCGGTTTCGACGCTGACGCTTTCGCTGGCGCCCAGGCGCAGTTCAACGTCGGCCGGCACGCTCAGCGCGACGCCGTCGAAATGGCCGACGCTGCGCGCTTGCTGGTGCACGCTGCCGTTGCCCTTGCCGCCGAGTTGGCGAGCGGGCCAGTCCCACGCCGCCGCCGGGGCCGCCGCCGCGCAGAGGGCGACGGCGCCCGCCGCCAAGACGAGGCGCCGCGCGCCGCCGCCGGTGATCGATGTTTGCATGTCATGTCCCCGTGTGTGCACAGCCGCCGCAGGCGCGCCGGTCCGCTGTGCTTGGATTGCCAAAATTGGTGTCATGGCAAGCATGCTACGGCGCCGGCGCGGGCGCGGGGAGCACTTTGCGACGAACCGCGGCCGGCGCCGGCCAGAATGCCGGCGGCCGCGACAGGGCGGCAACGCGGTATCACAATGAGGTATCATCCTGCCTTGGGCGCAAGTGTCGTGTTGCGCGCTTGCTGTCCCCGCGAGCGCAACACGCCGCTCGGCCCGGCGACCCGCGCCGAACACTGGCGCCACGCGCGGCGGCGCCACCTCGACACAATGACCGGCCGCGGCCGGTCCATACCACTGGAATTACATGCTGATCATTACCATCATACAGGGCAAGGAAAAGAGCTTGCTGGCAGGCGAACCCTGGATTTACGCGTCCGCGATCGAACGCGTCGAAGGCAAGCCGCAGGAAAAAATGAAGCCCGGCTCGACGGCCATCGTACAGTCCTCGGCGAAAAAATTCCTGGCGCGCGCGGCCTATAACTCGAAGTCGCAGATCCGCGCCCGGGTCTGGACCTTCGACGAAAGCGAGCCGGTCGACCACGCGATGATCAAGCGCCGCGTCAAGAGCGCGCTGGAGAAGCGCGCCGCCACCCTGAAGAAGGCCGGCGCCAACCAGTTGCTCTCGCTCATCAAGGGCGAGGAGGACGGCCTGCCGGGCCTGCTGGTCGACCTCTACGGCGGCGCGGGCGGCTACCTGGTCTGCCAGTTCCAGGCCGGCGGCGTCGACGCGTGGAAGGTGCCGATCGTGCAGGCGCTGATGGCCGGCACCGGCTGCGCCAACGTCTACGAGCGCTGCGATCCCTTGATCCGCAAGGGCGAGGGCCTGCCGGTCATTTCCGGCGCGCTGGCCGGCGAAGAGCCGCCGCAGGAAGTCATGCTGACCGAAAACGGCGTGCGTTTCGCGCTCGACCTGGCCACCGGCGAGCGCAGCAAGTTGCGCTAACAGCGGGTGTGGGGCGCTGCGCCCGCCTGGCCTGCCGTTGCGACGGCGCGCCGGGCGGGCGTTTTGCGTGGTGCGCGCCGAACGCCTAGTCCAGCGGCACGCCGCGGTAGCGGTTGACCTCGAGGGCCGAGACGGCGTCGGCCTGGTTGCCCCAGGAGCGGCGCAGATACGTCACCACCGCCGCCACGTCGGCGTCGCTGAGCAGCGGGCCGTAGGCCGGCATGCCGTAGGGGCGCGGATTGCCGGCGGTGCCGGGCGCGAAGCCGCCGTTGAGCACGATGCGGATCGGGTTGACCGCCTCCTCCATTGTCAGCGCGCGGTTGCCGGCCAGCGGCGGGTAGGCCGTGGGCTGGCCGCGGCCGTCGGCCTGGTGGCACTCGACGCAATGGCTCTCGTACAATGTAGCGCCGGCCGCCAGCTGCGCCTGCGCCGCCGCCGAGGTGTCGGGCGGCGCCGGCGGCGCCGGCGCCGGCGCGGCCGGGCCGGGCAGCGACTTCAGGTACGCGGCCATCGCCTGGATGTCGGCGTCGTCGAGGTGTTGCAGGCTGGCCCGCACCACCTCGGCCATCGGGCCGAACACGCTGGCGCGCGGCGACACGCCGGTCTTCAGCAACTGGGCGATGTGGCCGGCGTCCCAATCGCCCAGGCCGGCCTCGGCGTCCGAGGTCAGCGAGGGCGCGTACCAGCCCAGCACCGGGATCAGGCCGCCGGACAGGTCGCCGTCGCTGGCGCCGAGCGGGTTGCGGCTGCTGTGGCAGGAGGCGCAATGGCCCAGGCCCTGCACCAGGTAGGCGCCGCGGTTCCACTCGGCGCCGCGGGCCGGTTCGGGCCTGAACACGGCCGGTTTGAAGAACAGCGCGCGCCAGGCCGCCAGCGCGATCTGCTGGTTGTACGGGAAGCGCAACCGGTGCGGCTGGTTGGCCTTGGGCTGCGCCGGCACGCTCTGGAAGAAGGCGTACATGGCGTCGGCGTCCTCGCGCCTGACCTTGGTGTATTCGGTGTAGGGGAAGGCCGGGTACAACATGCGCCCGTCCTTCGATTTGCCGTTGTGCAGCGCGCGCCAGAAATCGTCGGCGCTCCAGGCGCCGATGCCATGTTGCTTGTCGGACGTGATGTTGGGCGAAACCACGCTGCCGAACGGCGTTTGCAGCGCCCGTCCGCCGGCGTAGGCGGCGCCGCCGCGGGTGGTGTGGCAGGCCATGCAGTCGCCGGCCCTGGCCAGGTAGGCGCCGCGCGCCACCAATGCGGCCGGCGCCAGCGTGGCGGCGGCGGCCGGCGCGCCGCTGTCGTCGGCCGGCCACAGCAGCAGCCGGGCGGCGCCGGCGGCCAGCAGCAGCACGGCGCCGCCAACGAGGAGGATTTTTTTCATGGGTAGCGGACTCATTCTGGCACGCCGCCGCATTTCAGCGGCAGCGGCCGGGTGATGGTGGTGGCCGGGCGGGCGCCGGGCGGCGCCACCTGGGTGCCGAGCCAGCTGGAGACGGCGGCGATGTCGGCGTCGGACAGGCGGCTGGCGACCTCGGCCATGCAGTCGGGCGTATGCGCTTGGCGCACCTGGTTTTTCCACGCGCCGAACTGGGCGTTGATGTAGTCGCGCGGCAGGCCCAGCAGGCCGGGGATGGCCGGCGCCAGTCCGCTCAGCTGCTCGCCGTGGCAGGCGATGCAGGCCGGCACCTTCTTGGCGGGGTCGCCCAGCGTCACCAGGCTGCGGCCGCGTTCCAGCACGGCCGCCGCGGCGGCGCTGGGCCGGGCCGGCGCCGCCGGCGGATGCTGCTGCGAAAAATACGCGGCGATCTCGCGCAGGTAGGCGTCCGGCAGGTGCTCGACCATATAGGTCATCAGCGGGTATTGGCGGCGGCCGTCGCGGAAATTCAGCAACTGGTTGTACAGGTAGCCGGCCGGCTTGCCGGCGATGCGCGGGAAGAAGGCGTCGCTGCGCTCCTTGCCGGCGTGGCAGGCGGTGCAGGCCTTGATGCGTTGTTCGAGCGTGTCGGGCAGCACAACCGGGGGGGGGGGGGGGGGGGGGGGGGGGGGGGGGGAGGGGGGGGGGGGGGAGGGGGGGAGGGGGGGGGGGGGGGGGGGGGGGGGGGAGGGGGTGTGG
>NZ_JBJXIB010000072.1:0-30322 GCF_046115965.1 Janthinobacterium sp. CG_23.3
AATCGCCAGCAAACGCTTAAAGGCAGGATGGAGCGCCGACTATCTTGCCAAGGTCTTGGGGCTGCCGGCCTGATTCTTCATGCAATCGCCCTGGGTCTGCCCCCCCTTGGTTTTGCTTTAAGATAGCAACACCCACTGCCCCTGCACCCCATGCCCAAATTCGCCGCCAACCTGTCCATTCTCTTCACCGAGTACGATTTCCTCGAGCGTTTCGGCGCCGCCCGGCAAGCCGGCTTCGACGCCGTCGAATTCCTCTTCCCCTACGCCTACGAAGCGCGCGACATCGCCGAGCAACTGCGCCGCCACGGCCTGACGCTGGTGCTGCACAACATGCCGGCCGGCGACTGGGCCGCCGGCGAACGCGGCATGGCCTGCGACCCGCTGCGCACGGCCGAGTTCCGCGGCGGCGTCGACCTGGCGCTGCGCTACGCCGCCGCGCTGGGCGTCAAGCAACTCCACTGCATGGCCGGCATCACGCCGCCGCACGCCAACGCCGAACTGGCCCGCGCCACCTTCGTCGACAACCTGCGCTACGCCGCCGACCGCTGCCGGCCGCACGGCGTCGACGTGCTGATCGAACCGATCAATACCTACGACATGCCCGGCTATTTCCTGTCGCGCAGCGCGCAGGCCCTGGCCATCATCGCCGACTGCGGCCGCGGCAATCTGTTCCTGCAATACGACATCTATCATATGCAACGCATGGAGGGCGAGCTGAGCAACACGATTCGCGCCAACCTGGCGTCAATCAAGCATATACAACTGGCCGACACGCCCGGACGGCACGAGCCAGGCAGCGGCGAAATCAACTACCGCCACCTGTTCGCCCTGCTCGACGGGATCGGCTACACCGGCTGGATTGGCTGCGAATACCGGCCGCGCGCCGGCACCGACGCCGGGCTGGGCTGGCGCGCCGCGCTAAGCGACGTTTAGCTCCCCCCCGTCGGCGCGGCCGCGGCCGACCCGCCGGCGCCTTGTTTTCGCTCAAGACGGCGCCCGCAGCCAGGCGCAACAATATCCTATCAATAGGACAGGTAAACGTTGCCGAAAGAACGCATGAAACTCCGCCACTGTATCATCGCGCTGGGACTGGCAATTACCCTGGGCGGCTGCGCCACCGCCAGCAAGGAGCGCATGCGTGAGGTGCGCGAATTTGCCGCCGAGTCGGCCAAATTGGACGCCTTCGCCGAATTGAGCGAGCGCTACCGTGACACCTACCAGCGCGAACAACCGTATCTGTCGCGGCAGGCCGACGCGCGCGAACGCGAACTCGACGTCCGCCGCCGCGCCGCCTACGACGACATCGTACGCATCCAGCAAGCGGTGGTGCGCTACCTGCACACGCTGGGCACGCTGGCCGGCGCCGAGCAAAAGCGCCACCCCGCGCCGGCCGCGCAAGCCGGCGCCGCCATCCAGTCCTGGCCCGACAGCGGCATCGACGAGCGCCACGTCGCCGCCTACACCAGCCTGACCACGCTGGTCGCGAACACGCTCAGCGCGCCCTACCAGGACCGCGCCGTGCGCGCCATGGTCAATGACGGCGACGCGCCCTTGCGCAGTCTGCTCGACGCAATGGCGGCGCTGCTGCGCTACTACGACAAAACCGGCGCCAACGAAAAGCGCATCGTGCTCGGCCTGTTCGACATTGAAATCGCCTTCGCCGACGCGCCGCGCGACCGTCTGCTGGCCACGCTGGCCAGGGCGCACCAGCAAAACAAGGCGGCCGAATACAGCCTGGTCGAGCGGCGCCACCGCGTGGCCGAGCACAACCTGGCCGCGCTTATCCAGGGCCAGCGCGCACTGGCCGCGCAACTGGGGCAGCCGCCAGAACCGACGCCAGCGGCGCCCGGCGCCGACGTGCGCGCCAGCCGCGCCGCGCCCGACGCCAGCCAGCACTGAAGAGCCAGCAAGGAGAAACCCGCATGGATTACCAAGACCGGAAAGACCCGGCGCTGGCCAGCGCCAGCCAGGTCGAGCAGTTGGCCGACAGCTTGTCTGACGCGGCCGACGCGCTGCACACGCGCGTGATGCGGGCGATCCGCAAGCGCCCGCTGGGGGGCGCCGCCCCGCCCGGCCTGGAGCTGGTGCTCAGCCAGGCCGAGGCGCAAACCATGTTCGACGCCGAGGTCAGCCTGCGCCAGCGCGCCAACGAACTCTACATCGACGCCGGCGGCTACGCGCTACAGGGCTTGGACACGTCGCAGCACAGCCTGATGGAGCTAACCGACACGGCCAAACAAAAAATCGCCCGGATCAACAACCTGAAAGACTTGATCGCCATTGGCAGCGACCTGCTGACCCTGGCCGGCGCCGTCATCGCCGGCAAACCCGACCGCGTCGCCAAGGCGCTGGGGCACATGCACGAGCATTTCGCCGGTTTGAAAAAGGACAAAGCCGGCCCGGGCTGACGCCGCCGCGCGGCGTCGGGGATGGCGTCAGAGGGACGCGAACGCTGAAATTTACACCAAAGGCAAAGAGCCGGGGCCAGACCTTCTGGCCCTGCATTTACGCCGCTGCACAGACGCGCGCGGCCCCGTTGAGCTGAGTCAATCGAAACGCCTCAAGTACCTCAAGCCGGACGCCGGACGATGGGCTACCATGGCTGGGTAGGCACACCCCGGGCGGAGCGGCAATGAACGGACTGGACCAGGCACAAATTTCGCGGCTGCAAAGCTTGCTGGAACGGCGCAAGGTTTCGCTGCTCAGCCAGCTTGCCGACGACGCCGTCGCGGCCGGCCTGCGCGCGGGCGCCTCCAGCGAAATCGAGGCCTCGCCGGCCGACAACGCCAGCCTGCGCACCTTGAACGAGCTGGTCAACGAAGCGGCCGAGCACAACGCCGCGCAACTGCGCACCGTCAAGCATGCGCTCGCCAAATTTAAAGACGACAGCTACGGCATCTGCGAAAGCTGCGGCGAAGCCATCGGCGTCTCGCGCCTCGACGCCCGCCCGGAGGCGCGCTTTTGCATCGCCTGCCAGACGAATATGGAAAAGGCCCGCAGATAAGGCGCCTGATCGACGCTTACGCTGCGGGCCCCGCCACTACACGCGCTCTTTACTACGATGCTTTACCGCTGTGCTTTACCGCTGCGCTTTACTGCTTTTTTACCAGTGATTCATTACTGATTCACCACTGGCGCATGGACTACCCGTCTTTACCGCCACGGCACGCGCCGCTTGCTACCACTCGCCGGACCTGCGTCTATGCGCCGCCTCGGCGGTGTTGTCTCCTCCACTGCCCCTTGCCGGCCCGCTCAGCTCATGTGCTGGCCGCCGTTGATCGCGATATTGGCGCCCGTCACGAAACCGGCCTCCTCCGACGTCAGGTAGGCCACCAGCGCGGCCACCTCGTCGGGTTCGCCCAGGCGCCCGACCGGAATTTGCGGCAGGATCTTGGTCGCCATGATTTCGCCCGGCACCTTCGTCACCATGCGCGTGCGCAAATAGCCGGGCGAGACGGTGTTGACGGTAATGCCGTGGCGCGCCACTTCCAGCGCCAGCGCCTTGGTGAAACCGTGCATGCCGGCCTTGGCGGCGGCGTAGTTGCTCTGGCCGAAGGCGCCCTTCTGGCCGTTGACGGACGAAATATTGATGATGCGGCCCCATTTTTGCGCCAGCATCGGCTCCAGCGCCTGCTTGCTCATGTTGAACACGCTGTCGAGGTTGGTGCGCAGCACCGTGCTCCAATCCTCCGGTTTCATATTGCGCATGCTCTGGTCGCGCGTGATGCCGGCGTTGTTCACCAATATGTCGATGCGCCCCATCTCCGCCAGCAGCTTTTGCATCATCCATTCGCAGTCGGCGTAGTCGGCCACGTCGACCTTGTAGCCGGTGAAGCGGAAGCCCTCGTCCTTTTCCGCCTCGATCCAGTGCTGGGCCTGGTCGTTGCCGGGTGAATACGTCGCCGCCACCGTGTAACCGGCCTTGTGCAGGCGGCGGCAAATCGCCGTGCCCAGGCCGCCCATACCGCCCGTTACCAGGGCCACTTTTTTATCGTCCATGTCTACTCCTCGTCGCTGATTATTGTTTTTACAATTAAAAACCTAGTCTATGAGGTGCGCCTGCACTCGATATTGCGTTGGATCAAACGCCCAGCTTGCTCCCGGCTGAGCGGCGACAGGGCGCGCGCGCGCGTTTTCCGGTACCATGGAAGGATCCGCACTGTAAGGACCACGCCATGTCCTATAAAACCGTACTCGTGCATATCGACGACGGCGCCTCCGCCGGCGCGCGCATCGACCTTGCCGCCGCCATCGCGCGCAGCCAGGGCGGCCACCTGGTCGGCGTGGCACTCACCGGCGTCTCGCGCTTCCTTTACCAGAACGTCACCAACATCGACGACGACCCGAACCTGGCGCTGCACCTGAGCTTTTTGCGCGAGCGCGCCGGCCACGCCCTGACCGGCTTCGAGCAGCGCATGGCGGCGCTGGGCCTGGACGGGTTCGAACAGAGCGTCGTCGACGACGAGGCCGGCGGCGGCGTCAGCCTGCTGGCGCGCTACGCCGACCTGGTCGTCATTGGCCAGTTGAACCCGGCGCAACCGTCGAGCGCCGTCATGAGCGACTTTCCCGCCTATGTCGTGATCCATTCCGGCCGGCCCGTGCTGATCGTGCCGTACGCCGGCGCGGCGGCGGCGGCGCCGCGCCGCGCGCTCATTTCCTGGAACGCCAGCAAGGAGGCCAGCCGCGCCGTCAGCGCCGCGCTGCCGCTGCTGAAACAGGCGGCCGAAGTACACATTGTCGTGCTCGACGCCGAGCAAAACGCCGCCGAGCACGGCGCCGACCCGGGCGCCGAGATCGCGCTCTACCTGCGCCGCCACGGCGTGATCGGTAACATCGCGCTGCGCCAGTCGCCGCGCCAAGGCGGCCGCGGCCGCCGCCGCCCCGGCGCCGTCGGCGACACCCTGCTCTCGCACGCGGCCGACGTGGCGGCCGACCTGCTGGTGATGGGCGCCTACGGCCACTCGCGCTTTCGCGAAACCATTCTCGGCGGCGTCACCCGCACGGTGCTCGAAAGCATGACGATTCCGGTGCTGATGGCGCATTAGGCGGACAGTCGGGCATTCAGGTAGGCGGCTTCGGCGTGGCAACGATACACACCAAGGGCGTAGCCCCGGGGTTAACCTGAAGGTTTGGCCCCGGCTGGTTGCCTCGGGTGGATGTTCAGCGTTGCCGGCCCGCGCAAATAACGGCAAGGGGGGCGGCGCGGCCGCTAGCCGTCCGAATGCCACGGCTGGCTACGGATCTTGGCGACCTGGCGTTGCGCCAGCCACGTCCACAACTGCAGCGCGTCCGGCTGGCTCAGCGCCGCCATCCGCCTCGGGCTGGCCAGGGCGATCTCGCAATCGCGGTCCGACCATTCCTCGAATTTGACGTCGCCGCCGCCGCTCACTTCGACCTCGTACATCAAGCCGTCGTCGTAGCCGAAACGCAGCACGGCCGCGCCGGCGCCTTCCGCGCCGGACGGCGCGCGGTACACCTCGCCCAGCGCCTCGGCCAGTTGCGCCGCCGACGGCGCCGCCACGTCGCGCCCGTCCACCCTGGTGAGAACCACCCATGCTTGTGTCATTGACGCGTCCTCCTATCAATACTCGTTAGCGCTCCTCTGGCGGCGGCGTTGCGGCGGCGGCCATGGTCCACTTCGGCATGGGCCGGTGGCAAGGTACTAATTTCATACTAACAGGAATAATACCGACATTGTGCCTTTAAAGTAGGCAAATTATTCGGCCCGCCCGCGCCCGCCCGCGAGGCGGCGGCGCGCCGCCGGGCGGCGCCAACGCCCGTCAGCGCGCCGGAACGGGTAGGCTGAGCGGGTCGAAGTCGACCCAGTCGCCGTCGACGATATCGCCCTGCGCCCGCTCAAAGTGCTCGGCGCCCAGTCCGCCCAGCAGCGCCAGCGCGCGCTCCTGCTCGGCCGCGTCGGCGCAGGCGACGGCGATCAACATGCCGGGCCGGCGCGGTTCGAGGCGGTTTTCACCGCCCCGTTCCGCCTCGCCGGCCTCCTTCATGTTGTGCAGGCTATACAGCGAGCCGACGTGGGCGCCAACCAGCGCCCCCACCACCGGCCCGGCCGGCCCGGTCACCAGCGCGGTCGCCGCGCCGATTGCCGCGCCGATCGCGCCGCCGGCGACGACGCCCTTGCCCACGCCCTGCGGCGTGTCCTTGGCGCCCGGCGAAATGTCGCGGTCGCCGCCGTACTCGTAGACGTCGTGCTGGCCCGGCTGGTTGACGTAAAAGGCGCTGATGCGCGCCTCGGCGAATCCGTCCCGCACTAGCGCGGCGCGGGCCTCGTCGATTTGCTGCTGCAACTGGAAATGGCCTGCGATGATGTCGCTCATGATGTTTCCTCCAAAGTAGTTGGCGTGTGCCAGCGAGGGTGCGCCAAAGCCGGCGGCGCCTCTGTACGCGGCCGCACGTTGGGCGCGAATGCAAAAAATGTTCCGGCGGCACGGCAAAGCCAATCTTTCGCCGTATAATAAAATGCCACCGCAGCCGTGGTCGCAGCGGGCGGGGCCACCCCTCCCGGACGCCAGCTCTGTAAGGATGGGACAGTTTGATGGACGCAAACCAGAAGCAAGCCAGTGAAGCGCCCGCCGGCACGACGCCGGACGCGCGCGCCGCCGCCCACAGCGGCTTGCAGGCCAGCTTCGACCAGGCCCCTGTCGGCATCGTCCACCTCGACCTGGCCGGTTTTTTCCTGCACGCCAACGAGCGCATGTGCAAACTGCTCGACTTCGCCGAATCCGAGTTGGTCGGCAAACATTTTACGCGGCGCATGGTGTCCGACGACGGCGCGGCCCTGCAGGCCGACATGGCGCGCCTGCTCGCCAGCCCCGGCGCCAGCAGCAAGCACGAGGTACGCCTGATCCGCCGCGGCGGCACGCTGAACTGGGCGCAGATCGCCAGCTACTGCATCGTCGACGCCGCCGGCCAGCCCGAGCATCTGCTGTGGTGGGTCAGCGACCTCGAGCCGCGGCGCCAGCTCAAGGACATGCTGCAACTGTCGAACCGGGCGCTGGCGGCGTCGCTGAACGGCGTGCTGATCTGCGACGCCAGCCAGGCCTCGCTGCCGATCATGTACGCCAACCCGGCCTTTTGCCGCATGAGCGGCTACGAGCTGATCGACGTGATGGGGCGCAACTGCCGCTTCCTGCAAAACGACGACCGCGAACAGGCCGGCGTCGCCGCCGTGCGCCAGGCCATCGGCAACCGCGAGCAAGTCCAGGTGGTGCTGCGCAACTACCGCAAGGACGGCACGCTGTTCTGGAACGAGTTGCAAATCTCGCCGGTGCCCGACGAGCGCGGCGAGGTCACCCACTACATCGGCATCCTCAACGACATCACCGCCTTCAAGCAAAACGAGGAGCGCCTGGCCTTCCTGGCGGTGCACGACGAACTGACCGGCCTGCCCAACCGCAGCCTGTTCAACGACCGCCTGCGGCAGGCCATCCTGCAGTCCAGCCGCCACGCCAACGCCGTCGCGCTGCTGTGCCTGGGCATCGACAACGTCAACCTGGTCAACGCCAGCCTGGGCCACGCCGCCGGCGACCAACTGCTGCGCGACAGCGCCGCGCGCCTGCTGGCCTGCCTGCGCAGCCACCACACCGTCTCCCGCCACGGCGGCAACGAGTTCGTCATCATCCTCGACGAGGTCGACAGCGCCGCCGACATCACCGCCGCCTGCGACGACATCTTCGCCTGCCTGGGCGCCGCCTTCGCGCTCGAGGACCACAACGTGCACGCCGTCTGCAGCATCGGCGTCACGCTCTACCCGCAGGACGGCAGCGACCCCGCCACGCTGCTGCGCTACGCCGACATGGCGCGGGCGCGGGCGCGCGCGCGCGAGCAGGGCGGCGGCAAGTACCAGTACTTCGACACCGGCATGAACCTGCGCACGCTCGAACGCATCGGCATCGAGGCGGCGCTGCGCCAGGCCATCGCCGGCGACGAGCTGCAACTGATGTACCAGCCGCTGGTGGACCTGCAAACCGGGCGCATCGCCAGCCTGGAGGCGCTGGTGCGCTGGCAGCGCCCCGGCGCCGGCCTGCTGGCGGCCGGCGAATTCGTGCCGCTGGCCGAACAGAGCGGCCTGATCGGCAACGTCGGCGACTGGGTGCTGCGGCGCGCCTGCCAGGACATGCGCGCCTGGCGCGACGCCGGCCAGCCCGACCTGAAAATCGCCATCAACATCTCGCCGCGCCAGTTCCGCGACCCGCAACTGGCCGGCGCGGTGGCCGCCGCCCTCAACGAGTTCGGCCTCGGCCCGGACGCGCTCAGCCTGGAGATCACCGAGGCCGCGCTGACCGAGGACGCCAAGGCCAGCGCCTACAGCCTGGCCCAGTTCAAGGCGCTCGGCGTGTGCCTGACGCTGGACGACTTCGGCACCGGCCACTCCTCGCTGAGCAACCTGAAGCAGTTCGCCTTCGACCTCGTCAAGATCGACCACGCCTTCATCAGCGACATCGTCACCAACATCGACGACGCCGCGCTGTCGAAGACCATCATCTCGATGGCCCACAACCTGGGCATCAAGGTGGTCGCCGAGGGCGTCGAGACCGAGGCCCAGTGCGACTTTTTGCGGCGCAATATGTGCGACCTGATCCAGGGCTACTTCTTCGCCGCGCCGATGGCGCCGCACGACATCAGCGCGCTGCTGCGCGAGGGTCGCTGCCTGCCGCCGCACCTGCTGCGCATGCAAAAGCAAAAGCGCACGCTGCTGCTGGTCGACGACGAGCAAAACATCGTCGCCTCGCTCAAGCGCCTGCTGCGCCGCGACGACTACCAGATCTTCACCGCCAACAGCGGCCAGGAGGGCCTGGACCTGCTGGCGCACCAGCAGATCGACGTGATCGTCTCGGACCAGCGCATGCCCGGCATGATCGGCGCCGACTTCCTGCGCGCGGCCAAGCAGTTGTACCCGGACACGATCCGCATCATGCTCTCGGGCTACACCGAGCTGCAATCGGTGACCGACGCCGTCAACGAGGGCGCGATCTACAAATTCCTGACCAAGCCGTGGGAGGACGACCTGCTGCGCGGCCACATCGCCGCCGCCTTCCACCTGAAGGAGATCTCCGACGAGAACGAGCGCCTGAACCTGGAGGTGCGCACCGCCAACCACGAGCTGGCCTCGGCCAACCGCAAGATGGAGGAGCTGCTGCGCCAGAAGCAGCAGCAGATCAGCCGCGACGAGGTCAGCCTGAACATCGCCCGCGAACTGCTGCAATTCCTGCCGCTGCCGGTGATCGGCATGGACGACGACGGCATGATCGCCTTCATCAACGCGGCCGCCGACACGCTGTTCCGGCGCGCCGGCGCGCTGCTCGGCAACGAGGCCAGCCTGGTCTTGCCGGACCTGTTCGAGGACGGCGCCGTGCCCGGCGCCGCCAACACCCACATCGCCGAGGTCGACGGCGTGGCTTACTCGATCGCCGTGTACCCGATGGGCGCCAACTCGGCCTCGCGCGGCAGCCTGATCACGCTGAGCCGCTGCGCCGCGCCGCTGTGCGGGGCGGCGCCGTGAGCGCCCAGGCGCAGCGCATCGAACTCGACGCGGCGCGCGCCGGCATGGTGCTGGCCGGCGACCTGCGCGACGCCAACGGCAGCGTGCTGCTGCCCGACGGCGCCACCCTGACCGAGGCCAACCTGGCGTCGCTGCGCCGGCGCGGCGTCGACGCTTGCAGCGTGCTGCCGGCCGACGCCGGCGACGCCGCCGAGGACGCGGCGGCGCGGGCGGCGCGCGTGGCGCAGCAACTGCGCCGGCTGGAGCGGCTG
This sequence comes from Janthinobacterium sp. CG_23.3, assembly GCF_046115965.1. Lineage (NCBI taxonomy): Bacteria > Pseudomonadati > Pseudomonadota > Betaproteobacteria > Burkholderiales > Oxalobacteraceae > Janthinobacterium > Janthinobacterium sp. CG_23.3. Next base: position 9,772 of record NZ_JBJXIB010000072.1, read on the forward strand.
TTCCGCCGCAGCGCCGCCGAGGAAGCCACGCCGCGGCTGCTACAACTGCTGACCACCTACCGCGAGAACGGATGAACATGGCCGCCCTGTCAATCGAGGACATCGTCAAACGCATCCAAGACCTGCCTTCGCTGCCGGTGGTGGTGATGGAGCTGCTGTCGACGATGCAGGAGGAGGACGTCGACGTCCACCTGCTGGCCGGGAAAATCACGCTGGACCAGTCGCTGACGGCGAAGACGCTGCGCCTGGCCAACTCCTCGTTCTACGGCATGCAGTCGAAGGTCACGTCGATCCAGCAAGCCATCGCGGTGCTCGGCTTCCACAGCATCCGCACGCTGGTGACGGCCTGCTCGGTGACCGGCGCCATCGCCCCGCTGCCGGGCAGCCGCTTCGACTTCCCGGGTTTCTGGCGCCATTCGGTGGCCACCGCCGTGGCCGCCAAGGCGCTGGCGCCGCGGCTGCGCCAGAACGCCGAAACCGCCTTCACCGCCGGCCTGCTGCACGACCTCGGCACGCTGGTGCTGGCGACCCGCTTCCCGGCCCAGTACGAGGAGGCGCTGGCGTGGCGCCGCGCCCACGACTGCGGCACCGCCGAGGCCGAGCGCGCGGTGTTCGGCCTGGACCACGCCGTGGTCGGCGGCGCGCTGGCGGCCCACTGGAAATTCCCGGCGGCGATCCAGGGCGCCGTCGCCAGCCACCACGAGCTGCTGGAACAGGACGTCGCCTCGCTGCCGCTGGCAATCCACGTGGCCGACATCCTGGCCCACGCGCTCGACCTGTCGGGCCAGGAAGACGAGCTGGCGCCGGCCATGTCGGCGCGGGTTTGGCGCACCCTGGCGCTGAGCGACGAGGCCGGGCTGGCGCTGCTGCGCGAGACCGAGCACGCCTTCCACGAGATGAGCCAGATCCTGGTCGGCTGACGGAGGGCGCCCGCGTATGAGCAAACTGAACGACACGCCGCACCCGCCCCCCGCCGAGCCGCCGGCGGCGCCGGCGTCGATCGCGCTGTCGGAGTTTTTCGACGGCCACCCGGTGGCCACCTTCGCCATCGACACCGACCACGTCATCACGCACTGGAACAAGGCCTGCGAGCACCTGCTGGGCTGGAACACGGCCGAGATGGTGGGCGCGCGCAGCAAGCACGGCCTGGCCTTTTACGCGCGCGAGCGGCCCATGCTGTCGGACTTGATCGTCGACGCCGACAGCGTCGCGCTGGCGCGCCACCAACGCTCGGCGGTGATCCCGGGCGCCTACGAGGCCGAGGACTTCTTCCCCAACATCGGCGAGGGCGGCCACTGGTTGCACTTCACCGCCGCGCCGCTGCGCGACGGCGACGGCAACATCGTCGGCGCCATCGAAACCATGCGCGACGTCACCGAGCGGCGCGTCGCCGAGAACGCGCTGCGGCGCGCCCACGACAACCTCGGCCACATCGTCGAGAAGCGCACCGCCCAGCTGGCCGAGGCCAACGAGCGGCTCGAGGACGATATCCGCCAGCGCGAGGTCGCCGACGCCGAACTGCGCCGGCGCAACCTCGAATTGACCGAACTGAACGACAAGCTGTCGATGACCCAGCAGCAACTGCTACAGTCGGAGAAACTGGCCTCGATCGGCCAGCTGGCGGCCGGCGTGGCGCACGAGATCAACAACCCGATCGGCTACATTTTTTCCAACTTCGGCACCCTGCAGGGCTACCTCGACAGCCTGTTCGCCATGCTGCGCGCCTACCAGGACGCCGAGGCCAGCGTCGCCGCGCCGGCGCTGGCCATGGCGCTGCGGACGATGCGCGAGCAAATCGACCTGGACTTCCTGCGCGAGGACATCCCGGTGCTGATGGGCGAGTCGAAGGATGGCATCGTGCGGGTGCGCCACATCGTCCAGGACTTGAAGGATTTTTCGCGCGTCGACGCCAGCCAGGAATGGGTCTGGGCCAATTTGCACCACGGCATCGACTCGACGCTGAACATCGTCAGCAACGAGGTCAAATACAAGGCCGACGTCGTCAAGGAATACGCCGACATCCCCGACATCGAATGCCTGCCGTCGCAGATCAACCAGGTGGTCATGAACCTGGTCGTCAACGCCGCCCACGCCATCGGCGAGCGGCGCGGCACCATCACGGTGCGCACCGGCTGCGACGACGCCTCGGTCTGGCTGGAAGTGGCCGACAACGGCGCCGGCATCGCCCGCGAAAACCTGTCGCGCATCTTCGACCCCTTCTTCACCACCAAGGCCATCGGCAAGGGAACCGGGCTGGGACTGTCGCTGTCCTACGGCATCGTGCAAAAACACGAGGGCCGCATCGAGGTCGACAGCGAACCCGGCCGCGGCACCACATTTCGCATCACGCTGCCAATCCGGCACGCCGAACAGCAAGGCAAGGACCCCCATTCATGACAGAAGCATTATTCGCCCCGGCCCCGCCCGTCGCCACGCCGCCCCTGACCTTGCTGTGCGTCGACGACGAGCCGAACATCCTGTCGTCGCTGCGGCGCCTGTTCCGCGCCAAGGGCTACCGCGTGCTCACCGCCGAGGGCGGCGCGGCCGGCCTCGAGGTATTGGAAAAGGAGGCGGTCGACCTGGTTATTTCCGACATGCGCATGCCGGAAATGGACGGCGCCCAATTCCTGGCCCAGGTGCGCCAGCGTTGGCCCGGCGTGATCCGCCTGCTGCTGACCGGCTATTCGGACATCCAGTCCATCCTCGACGCCATCAACTGCGGCGAGATCTACCGTTACATCACCAAGCCGTGGGACGACAACGACATCGCGCTGGTGGTGCGCCACGCGCTCGAGCGGCGCGTGCTGGAGCAGGAAAAACTGCGCCTCGAACGCCTGACCCAGCAGCAGAACGACCAGCTCAAGACGCTCAACCAGAGCCTGGAGGCGAAGGTCGAGGCGCGCACCCAGCAGTTGAAGAAGACCCATGACGAGGTGTTGCAGGCCAACGAAAAACTCAAGAGCAACTTCGTCACCACCATCAAACTGTTTTCCAGCATCATCGAAATGCGCGGCGGCAGCCTGAACGGCCACTCGCGCCGCACCGCCGACCTGGCGCGCCGCATCGGCGTCGAGATGGCGCTGCCGGGCAAGGAAATCCAGGAAATCTTCATCGCCGCGCTGTTGCTCGACATCGGCAAGATCGGCTTCAGCGACGAGTTGCTGAGTACGCCGCTGACGTCGATGACCGGCGACACCCTGGGCCTGTTCCGCAAGCACCCGGTGCGCGCCGAGCAATTGCTGATGGCGCTGGACGACCTGCGCGGCGCCGCCACCGTGTTGCGCTCGCAAATGGAGCGCTTCGACGGCGCCGGCTTCCCCGACGCCCTGGCCGGGCTGGCCATTCCGCTGGGCGCGCGCATCCTGGCGCTGGCGTCCGACTACGACAATTTGCAGATCGGCGCGATGGTGCAGCGCCAATTGCGCGCCGACGAGGCCAAGCAACTAATCTACGACAGCAGCGGCAAGCGCTACGACCCGATGGTGGTGGCGGCCTTCCGCCAGCTCATGGACGGCAACAACGGCGACGCCGCCGGCAACGGCGACGTCGCCGCGCTGTCGGGCGAACTGGTGCCGGGCATGAAATTGTCGCGCGACCTGATCAGCCGCGACGGCCTGATGCTGCTGGCGGCCGACCACGTGCTCGACGCCCGCCTGATCCAGCAGGTGCAGGACTTCGAGGCCAAGGGCGGCGGCCGCCTGACCATCCGCATCTACCACCAGCCGAAACCCGCGTAACGCGGCGCCGGCGCGGCGGCGGGCGCTATAATGCGCTCCCGAAATGAACGATAGGCGGATGCGATGCAGTGGCAACGGAACAAGCGCTTGCGGTACCGCTGCGACGAGCAGACGTTTTCGATTTCATTATTGCCGTCCGTCTCCCGCGTCCTGATCCTGCTGGTCCTGGATACCTTCATCCTCGTGGCGGTGATTGGCTCGCTCGGCGAGCCCACCCACAAGACCAACGACGGCCCGCTGGCGTACAGCATGTTCGCCCTGTTCGTGCTCTGGCCGTGGTTCAACGACCTGGTGAAATGGTTGCCCACCACGGTCTACCGCGACGGCCGACTGCACCGCCCGCTCAGGCGCGCCAGCGCGGACCCCGCGCGGATGACCGTGTATTACTCCTGCGGCGGTAAATTTACCAGCCTCGGCATCAGCTACCCGAACGGCAACGGCGGGCGCCGCAAATTCGAGCTCAAGGAGGCGGACGGCGGCTGCGGCGGCATGGCCGAGGTCGGGCAAAAACTGGCGACCTGGCTCAACGTGCGCTATAAAGCCACCTAGCGCCAGGCGCCGTGGTCAGGGGCTCAAAACCCGCGCGCGAACGGCGTGCGGATATCCGACAAAAATTGCCGCGCGCGCGGATGCTGCGGCCGGTTGAAAAACTCGTCCGGCGTGGCGCGTTCGAGCACCCTGCCCTGGTCCAAGAACAGCACCCGGTCGGCCACTTCGCGCGCGAAACCCATTTCGTGCGTCACGCACACCATGGTCATGCCGTCGCGCGCCAGGTCGCGCATCACCAGCAGCACCTCGCCGACCATTTCCGGATCGAGCGCGCTGGTGGGCTCGTCGAACAACATCAGCGGCGGCTGCATCGCCAGCGCCCGGGCGATCGCCACGCGCTGCTGCTGGCCGCCCGACAACTGCGCCGGCAGCGCGCCGGCCTTGTGCGCCAGGCCGACGCGCTCAAGCAGCGCCAGCGCGCGCTTCTCGGCGTCGGCCCGGCTCAGGCCGCGCAACTTGGCCGGCGCCAGCGCGCAATTGTCCAGCACCGTCAAATGCGGAAAAAGATTGAACTGCTGGAACACGAAACCGATATGCGAGCGGAACTGGTTCAAGTCCAGCCCCGGCGCATGGATGTCCTGGCCGTCCACCTCGATGCGGCCCGAGCCGATCGGTTCGAGCCGGTTCAGCGTGCGGATCAAGGTCGACTTGCCGGAACCGGAAGGGCCGCACACCACCACCACCTCGCCCTTGCCGACGTCCTCGGTGACGTCGACCAGCGCGTGGTAGTCGCCATAGTATTTATTTACCTTGTCAAACTTGATCATACGGCGAACGCTCTTTTCCGCTTGGCCCCGCGCTGCTCAAGCCAGAAGGCGAAGCGCGACAGGCCGAAGCACAGGATGAAATAGGTGAGGCCCAGCAGGAAGTACACCTCGGTGGATTTGGTCAGCACTTGCACATTGATCTGCGAGGCGATGAAGGCAACCTCGGTCAGGCCGATGATGTAGCCCAGCGACGTCTCCTTGATGGTCGAGACGAACTGGTTCACCAGCGACGGCAGCGTATTGCGCAGCGCCTGCGGCAGCACGACATGGCGCATCGTCGCGACATAGCCGAGGCCGAGCGAACGGGCCGACTCGACCTGGCCGGCCGGCAAGCCGTGGATGCCGGCGCGGATAATCTCGGCCAGGTAGACCCCGTCGAAAATCACCAGCGCCGTCAACATCGTGCTGAACTGGTCGGTCTTGTGCCCGGTCACGCTGGGCAGGAAGAAATAGGCCCAAAAGATCACCAGCAACAGCGGCGTGCCGCGCACCACGTACACCAGCGCCGTCACCGGCCAGCGCAGCGCCCGGTAGGGGCTGACGCGCGCCATGCCCAGCAACAAGCCAAGTGGCAGGCTGAGCAGCAAGCCCAGCGCCGCCAGCAACAGGGTCAGGGCCAAGCCGCCCAGCGGCCCGTTCGGGTATTGCCCGATCAGAAAATAGACCCAGTAATTTTGTATCACTTCAAGCATCACGCCCCCCTGCGCGCATAGCGCTGTTGCGACCACGCGGCCAGCGCGCTAATGAACAGCGACACCGACAGGTAGCAGACGGTGGCGAAGGCGAACGCCTCGACGCTGCGAAACGAGGTGGTCTCGACCCGCTGCGCCTGGTACATCAGCTCGGCGACGCCGATCACGGTGGCGATGCTGGTGTTTTTCCACAGGTTCAAGGTTTGCGAAATCAGCGGCGGGGTCGTCACGCGCAGCGCCTGCGGCAGGATGAACAGGCGCATCGTCGCCAGGAAGCCGAAGCCGAGCGCGCGGCCGGCCTCGAACTGCTGCGGCGGAATAGCGCGGATGCCGCTGCGGATATCCTCGGCCATATAGGCGGCGGTGTACAGGGTCAGCGCCACGACCGCGCCGACGGCCTCGATGTTGCCGGCGTACAGGCTTTCCTTCCACGCCTGCGGCAGCAATTCCGGCGCGCCGAAATACCAGAACAGCATGTGCGCCAGCAGCGGCACGTTGCGGATCGCTTCGACGAAGGCGAAGCCGCAGGCGTTCAAGGCGCGCGACGGCGCCAGCCGCAGCAGCGCCACCGCGATGGCCAGCGGCACGGCAAAGACCAGCGTGACGGCGCTCAATTGCAGGGAAATGCGCAGGCCGGACAGCAGCCAGTCGTGATAGTTACCGGACAGGAGTAATGCTAGATCGAAATGAGCCATGATGTCGTGCGCAAGCGCCGCCCGCGCGGGGCGGGCGGCGCCGTGCGGCCGTTACGCCTCGACCTTGTCCGAATCGAACTTGAAGGTCCGCTTCTCGAATTTCAGCTTGGTGGCCGGGCCGTACCATTTAAAGAACAGCTTCTCGCCGTCGCCGGATTTTTCCAGGTCGCGCAGCACGCCGTCGACCAGGGTTTTCAAGCCGGTTTCGCCCTTCTTGATGCCCAGCGCCAGCGCCTCGGTGCTGATACTTTGCGGCAGCACCAGATAGTCCTTCTGCGCCGCGCCCAGCTTGGCGAAATTGTTCAGCAGCGAAGCCTCGTCGTCGACATAGCCGGCGCCCTTGCCCTGCTGCAGCGCCAGGTAGGCCTGCACCGTGGTTTCATAGGTGACCACGTCGACCGACGGCACCGCCTTGCGGATGTTCGGCTCCTGCGTGCCGCCTTTGACGGTCAACACTTTTTTTCCGGCCAGCGCGGCCACGGTGGCGATGTCGCTGCTTTTCTTGACCAGCACCTTTTGGCCGGTGATGAAGGTGGAAATCGAAAAATCGACCAGCGCCTCGCGCTCCCTGTTATGCGTCAGCGACGCCGCCAGGATATCCACCCGGCCCTGTTGCAGCTCGGGGATGCGGGCGGCCACCGCCAATTGCTTGATGCCGACCTTGACGCCGAGCTTTTTCGCCACCGCGTTGCACAGGTCGACCTCGTAGCCGACGATCTGGCGCGACTTCGGATCGACGAAACTGTTCGGCTCGTCGGTGCCGAGTACGCCGCAGACCAGCTCGCCCTTGGACTTGATATCGGCGAGCTGATCGGCGTGCGCCAGCGGCGCGATAAGCGACCCGGCGGCGACGGCGGCGGCGACGGCGAAACGATGGAAGCGGTAATGCATAGGATTCTCCTTGGCGTGATCGGGATGCGCTGATTGCACATGCCCGCCATTAGACCCGACGCCGTTAAGATGGAAAACGAATGGTTTCGCGCATCGATATGCGGAAAATGGAAGGGAAACGCAGCGACAAGAAAGCCGAACCTAGTTACGTCCCGGCCTGGCCGCCCGGCGGGTTGACCGGCAGGCGTATCGTGAAGACGGTGCCTTTGCCGACTTCCGAGGCGACCTCGATCTTGCCGCCGTGCTTGGTGACGATGCCATACGACAGCGACAAACCCAGCCCGGTGCCGCTGCCGACCGGTTTGGTGGTGAAAAACGGCTCGAAGATGCGGTTCAGGTTTTCCGGCGGAATGCCGCCGCCGGTGTCGGCGACCTCAACCCACACCCAATCGTTGGCGCAGCCGGTGCGAATGGTAATGGTGCCGCGGTCCTTGATGGCGTGGCTGGCGTTGACCAGCAGATTCATGAACACTTGGTTCAGCTGCGACGCCAGGCATTTCACCGGCGGCAACACGCCATAGTGCTTCTCGACCGCGGCCTTGTACTTGATCTCGTTGGAGACGATGTTCAAGGTAGTGTCGAGGCCGTGGTGCAGGTCGGCGATTTGCCACTCGGTTTCGCCGACATGGGAGAAATCCTTGAGCGACTGGACGATGTCGCGCACCCGCTTCAAGCCGTCCATCGACTCCCGCACCAAGTCGTTGACGTCGTCCCTCAGGAAAGCCAGGTCGGCGCTTTCGCGGATTTGCGCGACGCGCGCGGCCATCTCCGAATTGCCCTTGAGCGTGGCGATGGATTGCTCGTACTGGTCGATGACGCCGAACAGCGTCGTCACATACCCTTGTAGCGAACCCATGTTGGAATTGACGAAACCGACCGGATTGTTGATTTCATGGGCGATGCCGGCGGCCAACTGGCCGATGGACGCCATCTTCTCCGATTGCAGCAACTGGTCGTGCGCTTCCTGCAGCTTACCGATCAGCAACTGCTGCTCCTCGCCCTTCGCCTGCAGCGCCTCCTCCATCGTCTTGCGGCTGGTGATGTCGGTGAGCGAGCCGATCACCTCCAGCGGCGCGCCCTGCTCGTCGCGGATCAGGCGCAGCGTGTCGTGCATCCACAGATAAGTGCCGTCGCTGGCGCGGAAGCGGTATTCATAAGCGCGCTGGCCCTCGGAAAACACCAGCGCCAGGCTGGAGAAGATACTCGGCGCGTCGTCCGGGTGGATATGATCGAACCAGAAATTCGGATCGGCCACCATTTCCTCGGGCCGGTAGCCCAGCACATTCAAGGCGTTGTTGCTGACGAAGGTCATCTTGAAGTCGCCGCTGGGCACGGTGCAATAAATGATCGCGGGCGTATTGTCGACCAAATATTGCAACCGAACAATGGGCGAGGCGGCTTCGCGCGGCGCGGCCACCGGCGCGGCCGGGGCATCGGACGAAAAAAACTCGAATTCCTCAAACTGCATAAGCGGGGCCTCGCTTTGGAGCAAATCTGCTGGGTGCGCGCCGCCGCAATCGGCGGTATCGGGCGGTGCAAGCAGTTTGATTATGCCTCAATTTAATGGCCGGCAAACACAATTTTACCGATGCTCGGCGTAGTCGCGCGGGTCCCGTTGCGGCTCGGGCGGCGCCAGCCACGCGCGCGGATCGACCCGGTAGTATTTCTGCAGTTCGCCATACAGGGCGCCGTGGCGCTCGGCCATCTGATGCGGCTTTTCAAAGAAGGTTTCCGTGGCGACGGCGAAAAATTCGGCCGGGTTGCTGGCGCCATAGTGGTCCAGCACGCTAGGCTGGCGGTAAATCGCGTCGTAGCGCAAATTGGCGTAGTCGCGCGACAGCACCGCCGCCCAGCTGTGGTAATTGGCGGCGTCGCCGAGGAAGGGGGCGCCGTTCGGCGCGCCCGATTCGCTGTCGAGCTGGTGGGCGAATTCGTGCAGGACGACGTTGCTGCCGTCGCTCCAGTCGGCCGCGCCGCGCTGCACATGGTCCCACGCCAAGATCACCCTGCCGTCGCCCCACGATTCGCCCAGCAGCCCGTCTTCGGTTTCGGTGATCACGCCGCCGGGGCCGACCTCGCTGCGTTCGACCAGAAATTCACTCGGGTAGACCAGGATCGTGTGCAATTCCGGGTACACCTTGGTGTGCCGGTTCAGCAACAGCAGGCAGGCCTGGCCGGCGATCGTCAGGCGCATCTCGTCGTCGACCTCGAGTCCGTCGCAACCGATGAAGCGCTTCTGATACAAAAATTGCGCGACCAGGCGTTGCAAATGGGCCTGCAACTCGGCCGGCATGCGCGCGTAGATCGGCACATTGCGGCCCAGGATGTCGAGGGCGCCCGCCGGCAGCGGATGCGCCAGCGCCCGCTTCAGGCGCCAGCGCGGCAGCCATAGCGGCAGCGCGATAATCAGCGCCGTCACGCCAATCCAGATCAGCGCCTCCATCAGAACGCCGCCCTGGCGCGGGACGGCGGAGTCAACGGGGCAATGGCAGGCAACATGGGATTCCTTTGAGTCGGGATCGGACGATCGCAGTATCGTCCGCATTCCTGGCTAAATGGGGCTTGCTTGTCGACATTTCAATTCGCGGTGTCGTAATTCATTTTCGAGCGGCAACGCAAACAGCCGGGCGCGCCGCCCGGCTGTCATCGCGCCATCGGGCGCTAGGGGTGGCGGCCACATGGCCGCCTGCGCGTTTAGTCGCTTTTTTGCTGCGACGGTGCCGAGCCGAACAAGGCGGCGACCAGCGGGTCGCGCATCACCGGACCGCGGTTGACGCGAATCGCATAGTGGGTATCGTCGGCCAGGATATGGAAATGACGACCGTTGCCCGCCATGCTCTGCTCGCGCAGACCCGGACGGTCCTTGCGCGGCGCCGCGCCTTCGCGCTTTGGCTGTACGATGGCGGCCAGGAAGGCGCGCACACGCTCCGGATCGGGCGTCAGCTGGTAGACGGCCTTGCCCAGGTAGGTTGCGGTGCCTTCGATGTAACGCGCCAGTTCGATAACGCCGGCATCGCGCAAGTCGCGGATGTATTTGCGGGCGCCGGACGGCGAAAATTTCAGGAACCAGGCGATTTCATCGGCCAGCATTTCGTGCAGCGACAATTCACCGATCAGCTTTTGCATGTTTTCAATGCGGCGCAGCGTGGCCGAGGTGGAGCGCACGCGCTCGATCGGCGCCATCGACAGCGGGGCGCGGGGCGGCACCGGCGCGGCGCGGTCGACCAGCGTCAGTTGCGTAGAGCGCTCGGCGCCGCTATTGTCTTGGTGCGCTGCTTTCGTGTCGCCGGGTGCTGGGGCGTGAGACTGTCTCATTGCATGCATGTGAATACTCCTAAATAAATCGATAGCAAATAGTCGGAATCAGCTCCATGTCGACAAGTTCTGGGTCGACCGGCCACATCCATCTCCGACTTCTGACGCCAGAATGCCAGCGGCAAGCGTTCCGGTCTGTGCGGCAACGAACATAAGAGCCAATTAATTAATGTTGCCTACGTAATAGCGTTTAGAAATGACCGATGCAGAGGCGCTACAGCGGGTGCGCGTCGCCTCTTCTTACCGGCGCCCACGCCTGCGCCGTAGTATGTGGACGCGGACTGATGAAGATGCCGAAGGCGCGGGAAACGCAACAACCAGACACGGGAGCTGAACCGGGGTCGGACGGTACGCCGCCCATCATTACGCTTGCGCAGGCCGGATGAGTGAAGCGCAATCGTCCGTCGGCCGTCGGGTAAAAGGTCCGCCCCCCCCCTTTGGCCCGCGCCTCCGATTGATGCGACTTTTTTGTTTGCAATATTCATTAATGTAGTATATTCACTCATACTTAACTTTTACTTAACTTTTACTTAACTCAATCTTTTTCTACTTTTGTTCGAAATGTTGCGCTGTGTGCGTTTCCGAACAGAACAAGCCATCTGGCTTGGGTATGCTCACTCCAGTTCTTACACGGGCCAAGCCGCAGTTGCCGCGCTTGTCGGCGGCCCGCGGCGCTGTGCACATCCCGTGCCCTGCCACACTCATTTAAGGATCTATCATGAAAAAATATTCACTCATCCTCATCGCCCTCGTTGCCACCCTTGGTCTGACCGCTTGCGAAAAGACCGTGAACAACCCAGCCCCAGTGGCCGCCACGGATACCGTGGTCGTGCCAGTGCCGGTCGCCGTAGCTGGCCCTGCAGGTGAGCCTGGCAAGGACGGCGCCTCGGGCACCTCCGGCGCGACCGGCGCCACCGGTGCAACCGGCGATGCCGGCGCCCCCGGCGCCACCGGAGAAAAAGGCAAAACCGGCGACACCGTGATCGTCGTGCCTGAATCGAAGGAATCGAAGTAATATAGGTAGCAAGGCAAGCGCCCACCGTGGCGCTTGCAGCAACCCGCCTGAACATCGCGCCGCCGCCACCATGCGGCGGCGCGTTGCGTTCAACGGTGCTTTTCATATTCGATCCGCAGCGGTCGACTTAGTTCAAGCAATTCCCTCCCCCATGCGTGCGGCAATCCAGACGCGAGGCCGGCAGTTTGTGCGGATGCGCAGAAACGGCCCGTTTTCGCCTTCCCGCGCCGCGCCGCATAGTTCTTTTAAATCAATCACTTAGCCATTCCCCTCCATTCCTGTCGCTTGGCACGGAAGATGCTTTTAGTTCTATGCAGTCGCCCCAGAGCGGCAACGCGAAAACTATTCAATCTGACTGGAGAAGACACATGGCAACAAGCACAGCAATGAAAGCGTTTTTCAACACCAGGGTCGTCGCCGCCGCGTTCGCGCTGGCCGCCTGCCTGCCGCTGGCGGCCCAGGCCGCCGACGTGGTACGCCTCGGCAATTTGAAGTTCGCCCACTACGGCGCCGTCGCCTACATGAAGGAAATCGCGCCGAAATACAATTTGAAAATCGAGGAACGCATCTTTTCCAAGGGACTCGACATCGTGCCGGCGATCATCGCCGGCGAAATCGACGTCTCGGCCAGCGCGCTCGAGGCCGCCATTTCCGGCCGCGCCAGCGGCGTGCCGGTGTACCTGGTCGGCGGCTTCGCCAAGGGCGGCGTGCGCATCGTCGGCCGGCCCGAGCTGAACCTTCGCAGCATTGCCGACCTGAAGGGCAAAAAGGTCGGCGTCACCCGCGGCGGCCCGCAGGAAATCCTGCTGTTCTCCGAACTGGCCAAAAACCAGATGAGCTGGTCGGACAAGCCGGGCAAGGACGTGCTCATCATGTACATGGGCTACCCCGACCTGAACCAGGCCCTGCTGACCAAGGACATCGACGCGATGAGCCAGTCCGAGCCGTATTCGACCCAGGCCATCCATAAAAAATACGGCAGCGAAATCATGAAGCCGTATCAAACCGCGCTGGGCGAGCCGGTGCGCGCGCTGGTGATGTCGGAAAAAATGTACAAGGAAAAACGCGACGTCGCCGAGCGCTTCATGCAGTGCTTCGTCGCGGCGACCCGGATGTTCATCGCCGATCCGCTGCTGGCCGAGAAATACGTGCGCGAATCGATGTTCAAGAACCAGGTCAGCTCCGACGACTACCGCGACGCGATGGCCAACGCCAGCTTCACCGAGGACATTTCGCTCAGCCACGTGCAGTTGACCACCGACTACATGGTCAAGTTCGGCGTCGGCCGGATGACGGCGGCGCCGGCGGCCAAGGACTGGGTCAAGCTCGACCTGCTGGAGGCGGCCAAGAAAACCGTTTCCGCCGCCAAATAAGGAGGCAAGGCGATGAACACCCTCTTCCTGAAACGCCTGCTGCACGGTGCCGCCGTGCCGCTGGCCGCGCTGCTGCTGTGGCAGGCGTTGTCCGCCTTCGGCTGGATCAACCCGCAAATCCTGCCGTCGCCGGTGGCGGTGGCCGTCAAATGGGGCCAATACCTGGCGCCGCTGGAGGCCTACCAGCCCGAGGCCGGCAACTATCTGCTGTGGATGCTATCGGGCGAATTGCCGCACGACGCCTGGGCCAGCCTGTCGCGCGTGCTCGGCGGCTTCGCCATCGGCGCCGGCCTGGCGCTGCCGCTCGGTTTGCTGATGGGCACCAACCAGGCCGTCTACAAGCTGTTCGACCCGCTGGTACAAATCCTGCGGCCGATTCCGCCGATCGCCTACATCCCGCTGGCGATCCTGTGGTTCGGCCTGGGCAACCCGCCGGCCTTCTTCCTCATCAGCATCGGCTCCTTCTTCCCGGTGCTGATGAACACCATCGCCGGCGTGCGCCAGGTCGACGGCATCTACATCCGCGCCGCGCGCAACCTCGGCGCCGGCCAGATGACGATGTTCCGCCGCGTCATCCTGCCGGCCGCCACGCCCTACATCCTGGCCGGCGCCCGCATCGGCATGGGCACCGCCTTCATCGTCGTCATCGTCGCCGAAATGATCGCCGTCAACAACGGCCTGGGCTTCCGCATCCTCGAGGCGCGCGAATACTTCTGGTCGGACAAAATCATCGCCGGCATGTTTACCATCGGCTTCTTCGGCCTGGCCATCGACACCGCCATGAACGCGCTGAACAGCCACTTGCTGAAATGGCACCGCGGCCTCGACCACAACTAGGAACCGCCATGACAACCATCCACATCAACGCAGTCAACAAAATTTTCGCCGGCCAGGGCGGCGACGTCGTCGCGCTCAAGGACATCAACCTGGAGATCGCCAGCGGCGAATTCATCTGCCTGCTGGGGCCGTCGGGCTGCGGCAAGTCGACGCTGCTCAACGCCATCGCCGGCTTCTCGCGCCCGAGCTCCGGGCGGATTTTGGCCGACGCCAAGCCGATCACCGAGCCCGGCCCCGACCGCGGCATGGTGTTCCAGGAGTACGCGCTATTCCCCTGGATGACGATCGAGAGCAACATCGCCTTCGGCCTGGAGATCGCCGGACGCAGCCCGGCGCAGATCAAGGAGCGCGTCGACATGTTGCTCGACATGCTGGGCCTGCGGGACTTCCGCGCGCGCTTCCCGAAAGACTTGTCGGGCGGCATGCGCCAGCGCGTCGCCATCGCCCGCGTGCTGGCGCTGGACTCGCCGATCATGCTGATGGACGAACCCTTCGGCGCGCTCGACGCCCTGACCCGGCGCAACCTGCAGGACGAGTTGCTGAAAATCTGGAAGGTGTTCGGCACCACCATCGTCTTCGTCACGCACAGCATCGAGGAATCGATTTACCTGGCCGACCGCACCATCGTCATGACGTACCGGCCCGGCACCGTCAAACGCGACGTGCCGATCACGCTGGCGCGCCCGCGCGATCCGAGCGACCCGGAATTCAACCGCATCAAGCGCATGTTGGGCGAAATGGTGATGCAGGAGCAACAACGCCACCACAACGCCGAATTGATGGTCGGCACCGCAGACTAATAGACAACGGAGACAAACATGACAGCAAAACCGAGTTTCAAATGGGACGATCCGCTGTTGCTGGCCAGCCAGCTCAGCGACGACGAACGCATGGTCGCCGAGGCAGCGCGCGCCTACTGCCAGGACCGGCTGCAGCCGCGCATCGTCGAGGCCTTCCGCCACGAAAAGATGGACACGGCGATTTTCCGTGAAATGGGCGAACTGGGCCTGCTGGGCGCGACCATTCCAAGCGAATACGGCGGCTCCGGCCTGAACTACGTCAGCTACGGCCTGATCGCCCGCGAAGTCGAACGCGTCGACTCCGGCTACCGCTCGATGATGAGCGTGCAGTCGTCGCTGGTGATGGTGCCGATCTACCAGTTCGGCACCGAAGAGCAGCGCCGGAAATACCTGCCGAAGCTGGCGAGCGGCGAATGGATAGGCTGCTTCGGCCTGACCGAGCCGAACCACGGCTCCGACCCCGGTTCGATGATCACCCGCGCCAAAACAGTACCGGGCGGCTATGCCTTGTCGGGCGCCAAGATGTGGATCACCAACTCGCCGGTGGCCGACGTGTTCGTGGTCTGGGCCAAGGACGACGAGGGCGCGATCCGCGGCTTCGTGCTGGACAAGGGCATGGCCGGGCTGAGCGCGCCGGCGATCCACGGCAAGTTCGGCCTGCGCGCCTCGGTCACCGGCGAAATCGTCATGGACAATGTGTTCTGTCCGGAAGAGAACGCGTTCCCCGACGTGCGCGGCCTGAAGGGGCCGTTCACCTGCCTGAACTCGGCGCGCTACGGCATCGCCTGGGGCGCGCTGGGCGCGGCCGAGGATTGCTGGCACCGCGCCCGCGAGTACGTGCTCGACCGCCAGCAGTTCGGCCGGCCGCTGGCCGCCAACCAGCTGGTGCAAAAGAAGCTGGCCGACATGCAGACCGAAATCACGCTGGGCCTGCAAGGCTGTTTGCAACTGGGACGCATGAAGGACGCCGGCACCGCCGCCGTGGAAATCACCTCCATGATGAAGCGCAACTCCTGCGGCAAATCGCTGGACATTGCGCGGGTCGCCCGCGACATGCTGGGCGGTAACGGCATATCCGACGAATACGGCGTGATCCGCCACATGGTCAACCTGGAAGTGGTCAACACCTACGAAGGCACGCACGACGTGCACGCGCTGATCCTGGGCCGCGCCCAAACCGGCATCCAGGCGTTCTCGTAAAAAACCCCCGGCGACGCATCAAAGGCGGGGTCTGCCCCCGGCTCTTGGCCTGGGCTTGAATGTCCGCGTCGCCGGCCCCGCCCACTTACCCCGCCACCCGCCCGGGCCAGCACACTCGTGCGATACTGCGCCAGGCATCATTGACGGTAGAGGAGCAACCATGGCAGTGCGTAGTTGGACCCGCGGTTGGACCGGCGCGCTGCTGGCGGCCGGTTCCCTGGTCGCGCTGGTCCTTCTCACCTATTGGTACGTCAAGGGCCGCCAACTGGAGCGGCTGCACGGCGCCCTGTCCTCGCGCGCCGAGCTGTACGCCGCCACCGTCGGCGGCGCCCTCGACAAGTACGAATTCCTGCCGCTGGCCATCGCCCAAAGCGAGGAAGTGGCCGGTCTGCTGGAACAAGCCAGCCCGCAGCGGGTGGCCCGCGCCAACGCGTATTTGGCCGACATCAACCGCCGCGCCGGCGCCTTCGCCGTGTACGTGCTCGACCTGAACGGCACCACGCTGGCCGCCAGCAACTGGCAAGACCGCGTCTCCTACGTCGGCCAGAACTACGGCTTCCGCCCCTACTTCAAGCAAGCGGCGGCCGGCGGCATCGGCCGCTTTTACGGCATCGGCGCGTCCACCTTCGAGGCCGGCTATTTCATCTCCCAGCCGATCCGCCGCGGCGGGCGCATCATCGGCGTCGCCGCCACCAAGGTCAACCTGGACTGGATCGAGCGTTCCTGGCGCGTGCCCGGCGCCACCGAGCAGATCTGGGTCAGGGACGCCAACGGCGTCATCATCCTGTCGTCGATACAGTCCTTCAAATTCCAGACGCTGGCGCCGCTGTCGCAGGCCGCCCAGGCCGGCATCCGCGCGCAACGCCAGTTCCTGCAGGAAAGCCTGCCGATCCTGCCGCACAAGGTGTTGCAGCGCTTCGCCGACGGCGCCATCCACCTGTCGCTCGAGCGCGGCCGCGGCGGCCCGGGCGCGGCGGCCGGCGGCGCCGAACACCTGGCCGTCGGGCGCCACCTGGCGCCGCTGGAATGGCAGATCACGGTGCTGGCCGAACTCGACCAGGTGCGCGCGGCGGCCCGCAACGCCGCCATCGCCGCCGGCCTGGGCTGGGCCTTGCTGTTGCTGGCGGCGCTGTACGCGCGCCAGCGCCGGCGCCGCATCGACGAGCGCCTGAACGCCCAGCAGGCGCTGACAAGCGCCTACGCCGAGCTGGAGATCAAGGTGGCGCAACGCACCGGCGACCTGCTCGACGCCAACCTGCGCCTGCAAGCCGAGGTGGCCGAGCGCGAACGCGCCGAACAAACGCTGCGCGAAGCCCAGGCCGAACTGGTCCAGAGCGGCAAGCTGGCGGCGATCGGCCAGATGGCGGCCGGCGTCACGCACGAATTGAACCAGCCGCTGGCGGCGCTGCAAACTTTTTCCGACAACGCCAAGGTGTTCATCGCGCGCGGACGCACCGAGGACGCGCTCGACAACCTGTCGACGATTTCCGACCTGGTCACGCGGCTCGGCTACATCACCTCGCAATTGAAGGGATTCGCGCGGCGCGCCGACGACGCCAGGAAACCGGTCAGCGTGCGCCAGGCCTTCGCCCAGACCATGCTGCAAATCCGTACCCGGCGCGGCTCCGAACGGCTGGTGCTGAGCGAAACCTGGCCGGCGCAGGAGCTGGTGGTGCTGTGCAACGCGATCGGCCTGGAACAGGTGCTGTCGAACCTGATTTCAAACGCCATGGACGCGGTGCCGCTGGCGCGCCAGGCGCACATCGCCATCGCCGTGCGGCGCGACGGCGCGCTGGCGGTGATCGAGGTCAGCGACAACGGCCCCGGCATCCCGGAGGCGAACCTCGACAAAATCTTCGACCCCTTCTACACCACCAAGGAACACGGCCTCGGGCTGGGCCTGTCGATCAGCGCCGGCATCCTGCGCGCCGCCGGCAGTTCCCTCACCGTGCGCAACCGCGGCTTCGCCGAGGGCGGCGGCGCGCAGTTCACCATTACACTGACATGCCACGACGCGCATAAAGGAACACCGGATGCATGAAAATACTTTCGAGGGCATGCAAGTGCTGTTCATCGAGGACGACGCCGTCGTGCGCAAGGGCGCGCGCCAGGCGCTGGAGCTGGCCGGCCTGAACGTGATCGCCTGCGCCACCGCCGAGGAGGCGCTGGCGCACCTGTCGCCGGAGTTCGCCGGCATCGTCCTGAGCGACATCAAGCTGCCCGGCATCGACGGCCTGCAACTGCTCGACATCGCCATCGCCCAGGACCCGCACCTGCCGGTGATCCTCGTGACCGGCCACGGCGACGTCTCGATGGCGGTCGGGGCGATGCGACGCGGCGCCTACGACTTCATCGAAAAACCGTTTACCGCCGACCTGCTGGTGGAAGTGTGCCGGCGCGCGCTCGACAAGCGCCACCTGGTGCTGGAGAACATGAACCTGCGCCGCCTGCTGGAAAAGCGCGAGGGCATCGAGTCGCGCATTGTCGGGCGCAGCGCCGCCATGGCCAAAGTGCGCCAGCTGGTGCTGAACCTGGCGCCGAAGTCGGCCGACATCATCATCCTCGGCGAGACCGGCACCGGCAAGGAACTGGTGGCGCGCTGCCTGCACGACTTCAGCGACCGGCGCGACCACCCGTTCGTGGCGATCAACTGCGGCGCGCTGCCGGAGTCAATTTTCGAATCGGAACTGTTCGGCCACGAGGAAGGCGCCTTCACCGGCGCCCAGCGCCAGCGCATCGGCAAGATTGAATACGCCAACGGCGGCACCCTCTTCCTCGACGAGATCGAGAGCATGCCCTTGGCGCTGCAGGTGAAGCTGCTACGCGTGCTGCAAGAGCGCCAGGTCGAGCGGCTCGGCTCCAACAAGTTGATCTCGGTGAATTTCCGCGTCATCGCCGCCGCCAAGGAAGACTTGAACCTGCTGGCCGAACAGGGCAAATTCCGCGCCGACCTGTACTACCGGCTCAACGTCGCCAGCCTGACGCTGCCGGCGCTGCGCAGCCGGCGCGAGGACATTCCGCTACTGTTTGAATTTTTCGTGCTGCAGGCGGCGCTGCGCTACGGCCAGCCGGCCGCGCTGATCAGCAGCGAGCTGCTGTCGTCGCTAATGGCGCAGCGCTGGTCCGGCAACGTGCGCGAGCTGCACAACATCGCCGACCGCTTCGTGCTCGGGCTGCTCGACGACACGCTGGCGCCGTCCGGCGCACGCCGCGAAGCCTCGCTGGCCGAGCAGGTCGACGCCTTCGAACGCGCCATCATCGAGGACGCGCTGCGCCGCCACGGCGGCAACATCGTCGCCGCCGCCGACAACCTGAACATCCCGAAAAAGACGCTGTACGACAAGCTCAAACGCTTCGACATCTCGACCGGACAGTTTCGCTGAGCGGCGAGAAGACCGGCGAAACAGATCGGTGTCAGCGTACGGTGGCCAACAGCGAACGTTAGCCTACCGTTTTCCGGTCGTTTTCGGAGACAATGCTTACGCACGGGCCGCCGCCGGCGCCAGTCGGGTTACGCGCGCAATGCGCGCCAACCCGACCACGAAGCCTTATGTGGGCGGCTATTTCTTCAGGTAGCTGTCCAGCCAGCCCATCACGGTGTGGTGCCACAACACCGAGTTGGCCGGTTTCAGCACCCAATGGTTCTCGTCCGGGAACACCAGCAACTTGCTCTCCACGCCCTGGCGCTGCAGCGCGGTGAAGGTGCCCAGGCTCTGGGTCGTCGGAATGCGGAAATCCAGCTCGCCCTGGATCACCAGCATCGGTGTTTTCCACTTGGTGACGTGGTTGACCGGGTTGAACTGCTCGTGCTTCTCCGGCGCGGCGTAGTAGGCGCCGCCGTTTTCCCACTCGTTGAACCACAATTCCTCGGTCGAGTAGTACATCGCGCGGTTGTCGAACACGCCGTCGTGGTTGACGATGCAGCGGAAGCCGTCGGCCCAGTTACCCTCGATCCAGTTCATCATGTAGCCGCCGTACGAGGCGCCCAGCGCGCAACTGCGCTCGCGGTCCAGCCACGGGAATTTCTTGACCGCCGCCTCCATCCCCTTCTTCAAGTCCTCCAGCGGCGCGCCGCCCCAGTCGCCGCTGATCGAGTCGGTGAACGCCTGGCCGTAGCCGGTCGAACCATGGAAGTCGATGAACACGGTGGCGTAGCCCGAGCCGGCGTACACCTGCGGATTCCAGCGGTAGCTCCAGCCATTGCCGAAGCTGCCCTGCGGCCCGCCGTGCACCAGGAAGGCCAGCGGATACTTCTGGCCCGGCTTGGCGTCCCACGGTTTCATTACATGGCCGTAGACCGTCTCGCCCTTGGCGCCGACGAAGGAAAACTGCTCGTATTCGCCGAAGCGCACGTCGGCCAGCGCCGCCGCGTTCTGCTGCGTCAGTTGCACCATCTTGTCGGCGCCGGCGCCGAGCTTGAGCTTGAACAGCTGCGCGCCGGAGGCCAGGTTGGCCTGGGTCAGCACCAGCGTGTCGCCCTGCACGTCGAAGGCGCCGACCGAGCCCTTGCCGCTGACCGGCGCGACCTTGCCGCTGCGCGCGTCCATGGAAAACAGGCGGTGGGGGGGGGGGGGGGGGGGGGGGAGGAAAGAAAAACCGTACGGCGGGGGATGACGGCAAAAGGAGCGACGGGGGGTGCCTATTCGCCGGACCAACGTGTGTTTTTTTTTGGGTAGGCAA
>NZ_JBJXIB010000073.1:0-29733 GCF_046115965.1 Janthinobacterium sp. CG_23.3
AAACCCCAACGGGGGGGAGGGGGGGCAGAGGCGGGTGCGGAGTGAGGAAGACCCAAAACACCCCCCCCCCCCCCCCCCCCCCACCCCCCCCCCCCCCCCCCCCCCCCCCCCGGCGCCGATCCGCCCGACGCTGACGCCGGGCGTGCCGGCGCCCGCGCCGAAACCGCCGGCCGCGCCGACGACGCCGGCGCCGCAGCCGGCGCCGGCCCGGCCCGCTAACAAACCATAAGGAAACGCTGCATGCGTATGAACGAGAGGCGCTCCCTGTGGCGCCGGGTGCGGCCCTATCTGGCGGTGTTCGACCCGTCGCTGACCTTGATCCTGATGCTGCTGATGTGCACCGGCCTGGTGGCGATGTACTCGGCCGGCATCGGCATTCCGGGCAAAATGGAAGACCAGTTCCGCAACATCGGCATGTGCTTCGCGATGATGTGGCTGGTCGCCAACCTCAGCCCGCAACTGATGATGCGCGTCGCGCTGCCGGTGTACGTGGTGGCGGTGGCGCTGCTGGTGGCGGTGGCGCTGTTTGGCACGATCAAGCTGGGCGCGCGCCGCTGGCTGCACGTCGGCATCGACATCCAGCCGTCCGAATTCATGAAAATCGCCATGCCGATGATGCTGGCCTGGTATTTCCAGCACAACGCCGGGGCGCTGCGCTGGCAATCCTTCCTGATCGCCGGCGTGCTGCTGGCGGTGCCGATCGGCCTGATCGCCAGGCAGCCCGACCTGGGCACGGCGATGCTGGTCGGCGCGGCCGGCTTCTACGTGATCTTCCTGGCCGGCCTGTCGTGGAAAATGCTGATCGGCATGGCGCTGGCCTTCCTGGCCAGCCTGCCGCTGGTGTGGTCGAACCTGCACGACTTCCAGCGCCAGCGCGTGATGACCTTCATCGACCCGCTGCAGGACCCGCTGGGCAGCGGCTTCCACATCATCCAGTCGGTCATCGCCATCGGTTCGGGCGGCCTGACCGGCAAGGGCTGGACCAACGGCACCCAGGCGCATCTGGAATTCATTCCGGAGCGCACCACCGACTTCATTTTCGCGGTTTACTCGGAAGAGTTCGGCCTGGCCGGCAACCTGCTGCTGATGCTGCTGTACCTGCTGCTGATCGGGCGCGGCCTGATGATCGCGGCCAACGCGGCCAACGTGTTCTCGCGCCTGCTGGCCGGCGCCGTCACGATGGTCTATTTTACTTACGCCTTCGTCAACATGGGCATGGTCAGCGGCATCCTGCCGGTGGTCGGCGTGCCGCTACCGTTCATGAGCTACGGCGGCACCGCCATGATGACGCTGGGACTTAACGCAGGGATACTAATGAGCATACAACGCCACCGTAAATTGGTGCAGACATGATGGGCCGGCGGTTGACGCCGGCGCGCGCCGGCGCCGCGCTGGCGGCGCTGCTGGCGCTGGCGCTGGGTGGCTGCGGCACCGCGCCGCGGCAGGGCGGGGCGACGCCGGCGACCGGCGCCAGGCCGCCGGCGTCGCGCGCCGAGCCGTCGCTGCCGGCGCTGCCGCCGGCCGGCTCCGGCCGCGGCGGCTACTACAAGGACGACGGCCCGGGCGAGAATCCGCCGCCCAACCTGGCCGACACGCCGGACGCCGAGGCGCGGGTCGAGCCGCCGCTGCCGCGGGCGAACCGGCCGTACGTGGTGTTCGGCAAGACCTACACGCCGGTCGCCGGCAACCGGCCGTTCAGCCAGCGCGGCACCGGCAGTTGGTACGGTAAGAAATTCCACGGCCAGCGCACCTCGTCGGGCGAACTGTACGACATGTACAAGATGACGGCGGCGCATCCGACGCTGCCGATTCCGTCGTACGTGCGACTGACCAGCGCCGGCAGCGGCAAGCAAGTGGTGGTGCGCATCAACGACCGCGGCCCCTTCCATTCCAGCCGCGTCATCGACGTCTCCTACACGGCGGCGCTGAAACTTGGCCTGCTGAGCAAAGGCAGCCACGAATTGCAGATCGACCTGCTGCTGCCGGACGAAATCGAACGCATCCGCGCCGCCGGCAAGCAAGCCGCCGCCGCGCCGGCGCCGTCGGCGGCGGTACTGGCGGCCGAGGAGGAGGTGTCGACCGAGGCGGTGGCGATGCCGGAAGCGACCCAGTCGCTGCTGCCGGTCGCGGCGGCGGCGGCCGAGGCGGCCGCGCCGGCCGCCGCGAAAGGCGGTTTCTATTTACAGATGGGGGCGTTCGGACGGCTCGAGAACGCCGAAGCGGCGCGGCTGCGCCTGCTACCCTACACCGCCACCTTGGGCACGCTCGACGTGGTGCAGTCGGGTACGGTGCATCGCCTGTACGGCGGTCCGTTTCCCAGCCGCCAGGCCGCGGTCCAGGCCGCGGAAGCGCTGCTGGGCGCCTTTGGCGTAAAGCCGATCGTCGTGCAGCGCTAACACCGGGGACAGACCACGATTTCCAGGAAATATTTCCCGGAAATCGTGGACTCGGCGTCCTCGTCTGTCCCCGGTTTCGCTTCCAGCCTAGCGGCAGCTGCGCATTTCCTGCTCGGGGAACTTGGCCCGGATTTGCTCCAGACGGTTGCGGGTGGCCCGGTCCAGGTCGCGGAATTGGAAGGCCTGCAGTTTGCCGTTGCTGTAGCGCGGGCCGACGCGGGCGCTGTGCACGCCCTGTTTGACGAGGCTGGCCAGCAGCGTTTGCGCGCCCGTTTCCTGCTTGAACACGCCCAGCGAAATCGCCCAGCGCATCGTGGTGCTGTCCGACATGATGAAGAAATTGCTCACGCCCAATTGCTTGAGTTCGTTGGCTTTCTTGTCGGCCGCCTCCTTGTTGGCTTGTGGCGGAATATACACGATGTAGCTGGAGATATCCTGGCCGGGCACGTTGCGGCGCGACTGCCGCTCGCCCAGTTCCAGCGCCTCGAGGGCGCTCTCGAAACGGCGCGCGTCGGCCGGCGCGAAATTGCCGACCTCGGTGCAGACGAACACTTCAAGCGGCTTCGGCGCCGGCTTGGCGGCGACGGCGGAGGCGCCGGCGGTAGCGGCGGCCGTCGCGGTCGCCGCCGGCAGCAGGCTGATTTTGTCGCTGTTGAGCTGCTTGGCCAGACGCTCGGGTTCGTGCGCGTCGGCGTGGAAGCTGCCGAGGTAGCCGCGCCCGAGCGCGAACAGCCCGGCGTTCACGGCCAATAGCAGCCAAAAGAGCCATTTCACCACGACGCGTCCTCGGCGGCGGCCTGCAGGCCAATCAAGACGATGTTCTCGACGAAGCGGTACGGCAGCGACAGGCTGGGCGCGATGAACGGCGCGGCGCCGCCCGAGATCAGGCATGCCGTGGCGCCGTGGGCGGCGAAGGCGCGCTCGATGGCGCCGGCCTGCGCGGCCAGGCAGCCGCTCAGGATGGCGTCGTCGGTATTGTCGGCGAAACCGGCCGGCAGCGCGACGTCCTGGCCGATGTGCGGCAGTTGCGCGGTATGGCGCGCCAGCGCGCTGGCCATCAGCCCCAGCCCCGGCAGGATCATGCCGCCGAGGAAGCGGCCGTCGGCCGTGATCGCGTCGATGGTGGTGGCGGTGCCGCAATTGGCGACGATGATGGCCCGGCCGGGCGCCAGCGCGCGCGCGCCGATGGCGGCGGCGAAGCGGTCGCAGCCCAGTTGGGCCGGGTTGCGGTAGCCGTTGCGCAGGCCGGCCAGTTGCGGCACGGAGGCGAACCAGCGCGCCGCGTGCGGCGCCAGTTCCGCCGGCAACGCCCGTTCCAGGCCGGCGCGCAGCGCGGCGCCGGCGACGTTGGCCAGCAGCGCGCCGCGCAGCGGCCGCCCGGCCAGCGCCGCGCGCCACGCCTGCGGCAAGGCGGCCAGGCCGGCGTGCGGTACCGCGCCCCAGGCCAGCCAGGCGCCCAGGGCGGCGCCCGGCTCGGCCAGCGCCCATTTTATTCTGGTGTTACCCGCGTCAATCAATAGCATCATGGTCTTATTCTTCCGCTGAGCGCAACGATACGTCGCCCGACAAGACCGCGACCCGGCCCTGCGGCGTGTCGAGCAGCAGGCGGCCGCTGTCGTCGACGCCGCGGGCGACGCCCCGGTGCAGCACCTGGCCACGGTCGAGGATCTTGACGTCCCGCCCGTGGTGCGCGTGCAGCCGGTTCCAGCGCTCGCTAAAGGCGGCGAAGCCGGTGTCGTCGAACTCGGCCAGCGTCGCCGCCAGCCGGTTCAGCAACTGCGCCATCAAGTCGTTGCGGTCCATTTGCGCCAGCCACGGCGCGGCGGCGACGCCGCGGCCGATCTGGCTTTCAAGCCGGTCCGGCATCAGCAGGTTCAAGCCGACCCCGACCACGGCCCACACCGCGCCGTCGGCGCCGGCCAGGGTTTCAACCAGGATGCCGGCCAGCTTGCCGTCGTCCTTGATCAAGTCGTTCGGCCATTTCAGGCGCACCGGCACGCTCAGCGCGGTCAGCGTTTCGGCCAGCGCGACGCCGACCGCCAGCGGCAGGCCGACCAGTTGCTGCAGCGGCCCCTTGAAGCGCCAGGCCAGCGAAAACATCAGCGTGGCGCCCGGCTCGCTGAGCCAGGCGCGCCCGGCGCGCCCGCGCCCGGCGCTCTGCTGCAGCGCGATCAGCAGCGTCGGGCCGGGCAGGGCGGCGGCGCGCGCCAGCAGGTCGGCGTTGCTGGAGCCGGTTTCGGCCAACACCTCGATCGCCACGTGGGCGGCGCTGGCGGCGCAGCGCGCGTGGATGGCGGCGCCGCTGATGCCGGTGTTGGCGGTGGCGTTGACGACTGCGCTCATGGCAGGCGGCGCGCTTTGTGCGGCGCCTTCGCAAACGCCAGGTCGTAGAGCGGATTGGGCAGCATGCGCAGCAGCTTGGCCACCAGCCCCATCTGCCACGGGATCACGCGGTAGCTGGCACCGGCGGCGATGGCGGCGACGGCCTTGGCGGCAAAGGTCGCGGCCGGCATCAGGAAGGGCATCGGGTAGGCGTTATGCTCGGTCATCGGCGTGTCGATGTAGCCGGGCGTGATCGTGACGACGCGGATGCCGTACGGCTTGAGCTCGAGCCGCAGCGATTCGCAGTAGCTCATCAAGGCCGCCTTCGAGGCGCTGTAGGCCTCGGCGCCGGGCAGGCCGCGGATGCCGGCGACGCTGCCGATGCCGACCAGGCGCGCCGGCGTGGCCTGCGCTTTCATGGTGGCGATGAAGGGCGCGAAGGTGGCCACGGTGGCGGTGACGTTGACCGCCATGATGGTCGCGAACGCGGCCAGGTCTTCCGGGTGTTCGGTGAGCGTGCCGAAGGACACGCCGGCGCAGGCCAGCACCGCGTCGACGCCGCCGGCGTGGCCGATGAAGTCGACGGCCGCGGCGCCCAGCGCGGCGTGGTCGGTGACGTCAACCGGGTAGGCGCGGTGCAGTTGCGGGTTGGGCAGGGTGGCGATCAGCGCGGCGAGCGCGTCGCCGCGGCGGGCCAGCAGGCCGAGCGTCGCGCCCTGCCGGGCGTAGCGCAGCGCCAGGGCCGCGCCCAAGCCGCTCGACGCGCCGGTGATGAAAACCCGCGTCATCGGCTGCCGCATGCTTATTTCTTTTCCGCTTTCGCTTTCGCGACCAGATGGTCCATCACGGCCAAGCCCTGGCTGTTCAACTGCTCTTCGTTCTGCGCCGATTTCGAGCCTTCGTTGGCCATCGACGGCGAGGTGGTGAAGCGGCCGTCGATGCCGATCATCGGCCAGGAATCGACCTTGAAGGCGCCCATCATCGCGTTGGCCTGGCGCACCCGCGCGGCCACGCCGAAGGAGCGGTAGGCGTCGCTGAACTTGGCGCGGTCGATACCCTGCTTTTCAACGAAGCTGAAGACCGCCTCGTCGCTGTTGAGGCGGTTGCGTTCGACGTGCATGGCCTGGAACACCTTGCTGTGCAACTGCTCGACCAGACCCATCGCCTCGAGCGTGAAGAACAGGCGCTGCTGCGGCGCCACGCTCTCGTCGCGCTGCACGTGGACGCGCTTGAAGACGATGTTGTCGCCCTGTTTCTTGACCCAGGCGGCCAGCGCCGGTTCGAGCACGTTGCAATGCGGGCAGTAATAGGCGAAGAATTCGACGACCTCGATTTTTTTGCCGGCGGGCGTCGCCTGCGCGACCGGCAGGGTCTGGTACTCGACGCCGTTTTTCGGATCGGCCGGCGAGGCCTGGGCGGCCATGGCCGCGCCGCACAAGGTCGCCGCAAACAGTACTTTTTTGAGCAAACGCATAAGACTCCCTGGTTATTTCTGGTTGCGCACGACGGCGACGTCGACGCCGTTTTCGGATAATTTGGTGCGGGCCCGGTTCATCGACTCGACCTGGGTGTACGGACCCATGCGGACGCGGTGCAGCACGCCGTTGTCGGTGTTGCGGTCGGTGATGGCGGCCTCGAAGCCGAGCAGGGCCAGCTTGGCGCGCGCGCTCTCGGCGTCGACGGTTTCGCGGAACGCGCCAACCTGCAGGTAGTAGATCCATTTTTCCTCGGCCGCGTCGGCCTTGGGCGGCGCCTTGGCCTCGGGCTCCTTGCTGAAGCCGGCGATGACCTGTTGCAGCGGATCGGCCGGCGGCGCTTTCGGCGCCGGCTTCGGCTCGGGCGCGGCCTTCGGTTCCGGCGCCGGTGCCGGCTTCGGTTCGGCCGCTACCTTCGGCTCGGCCGGCGCTTTCGGCTCCTTGTCGAAATCCTTGGCCGCCTCGCGCGCCGCCTCCTTGTTGCCGTACATCGGCTTGTTCGGATCGCTGGCCTGGCCGGCGGTCGGCTCGCTCTTGCCGTTCCTGGCCTTGTCGGTGAACGGCGTCGAACCCTTGGTGATCACCAGCGCGACGACCACGGCGATGACCAGGCCGACGACCAGGCCGATGATGATGCCAACGAGGGTGTTGCCGCGCTGGCGGCGCGGCAGGCTGGAAATGCGCTGCTTGCGCGGCGGGCTGGAGCGGGCGGCGGAAGCGCTCATGCGTCCGGGCTTTCCAGGCTTTCGCGCACCATCTTGTCGGGCGCCGACACGCCGATCAGGGCCAGGCCGTTGCGCAGCACCTGGCGCGTGGCGACCATCAGGGCCAGGCGCGCCAGCTTGAGCGGCTCGTCGTCGACCAGCACGCGCTCGGCGAAGTAGAAGCTGTGCAGGTTGGCGGCCAGTTCGCGCAGGTAGAACGCGACCTGGTGCGGGCCCAGTTCGTTCTGGGCGCGCGCCAGCACCTCCGGGTAGGCCGCCAGCGCCGCCAGCAGCGTGGCCTCGGTCGGCGCCGTCAGCGGCGCCAGGTCGACGCCGGCCAGCGTGGCCTCGTCGCCGTGCCACTGCTCCAGCATGCGGCAGATGCGCGCGTGCGCGTAATGCACATAAAACACCGGGTTCTCGTCCGAGCTTTTCAGCGCGACGTCGACGTCGAAGACGAATTCGGTGTCGGCCTTGCGCGAAATGAGGAAAAAGCGCACCGCGTCGCGGCCCTTGGCGATATCGCCGGCGCCGGACCATTCGATCAGGTCGCGCACCGTGACGTAGGAACCGGCGCGCTTGGAGATCTTGACCTCCTCGCCGTTCTTCATCACCGTCACCATCTTGTGCAGCACGTAGTCCGGGTAACCCTTCGGAATGCCCATGTCGACCGCCTGCAGGCCGGCGCGCACGCGCGCGATGGTGCCGTGGTGGTCGCTGCCCTGGATGTTGATGGCCTGGGTGAAGCCGCGCTGCCACTTGACGACGTGGTAGGCGACGTCCGGCACGAAATAGGTGAAGCTGCCGTCGGTCTTGCGCATCACGCGGTCCTTGTCGTCGCCGTAGTCGGTGGTGCGCAGCCACAGCGCGCCGCCGTCCTCGTAGGTCTTGCCGGACTTGACCAGCGCGTCGACGGTGGACTCGACCTTGTTGTCGCTGTACAGCGACGATTCGAGGTAGTAATTGTCGAACTTGACGCCGAAGGCCTGCAAATCGATGTCCTGCTCGTTGCGCAGGTAGGTGACGGCGAAGGCGCGGATCGAATCGATGTCCTCGACGTCGGCGCTGGCGGTGACGGGCGCGCCGTCGCTGGCCGCGACCGTTTTACCGGCGAGGAAATCGCCGGCGATGTCGGCGATATAGTCGCCGTTGTAGGCCGACTCGGGCCAGGCGGCGTCGCCCGGCTTGTGGCCGCGCAGGCGCGCCTGCACCGAATTGGCCAGCGTCTGGATCTGCACGCCGGCGTCGTTGTAATAAAACTCGCGCGTGACGGCATAGCCCTGCGAGCCGAACAACGAGGCCAGCGCGTCGCCGAGGGCGCCCTGGCGGCCGTGGCCGACGTGCAGCGGGCCGGTCGGATTGGCCGAGACGAATTCGATGACGACCTGCTTGCCGGCGCCGGCGGTGCTCTGGCCATAGGCGGCGCCCTGTTGCAGCACGGCCGAGACGACGGCCTGCTTGGCGGCGGCGGCCACGCGCAGATTGATGAAGCCGGGGCCGGCGATATCGGCCGACTCGATCAAACCCTTGCCGGCCGGATCGGCCAGCAGCGCCGCGACGATGGTCTGGGCCAGCTCGCGCGGATTCAACTTCAACTGCTTGGCCAGCTGCATCGCGATATTGCAGGCGACGTCGCCGTGCGAGGCGTCGCGCGGTCGCTCCAACACCACCGACGGCGTCAGCGCAGTGCCGGCCAGGACGGGAACGAGAGCGGCCTGGAACAGGGCGATGATTTCTTGTTTTTGTTGAGCGAGCATGAGCGTGGTGGCGGCGGGGCCGCGCTAAATAAACAACCGAAGGCAAAAAGGACGGCGCCAGGCGCCGGCCAAACAGCAGTAATTATACTGGTTTGGCGCCGCCTGCAATACGAGCGGTGCGGCAACCCCGGGCCGGCGCGGGCGCCGGTGTGGAGGCGGGCCGGCTTGCGCTTGCGCAAAGGGGCGCCATATGGCGGTTTTCACAACGCTTTTGCGGGCCGTAAAGCAATCGCTTAGGTGAAGCCGCGCCACAACCGCTACAATCGACCCTTTACAGTGCGTGGCCGCGCCCGCCGCGCGCGCAGACCAGATACCGGATTGATGATGATTAAGCGCCCCATGTTGAAGTTGAAGATTGTCTCGAAGCCGGCCCCGACGCCGGCCGAGGCCGCCGCCGCCGAGGCCGCCGCGTACGCCAAGCTGCGCCCCAGCTACCACCCGGACGTGAAGCCGCAGCTGCAACCGAACTTCCAGCCCGACCTGCGCGCCGATTCGCTGGCGTTTTGCCTGCTCGGCGCCGCCAACGCGGTGGCCCAGGTGCGCGGCGGCAGCGCCCTGCCGCAGGCGCTGGCCAAGGTGTTCGCGCAGAACGGCGCCACGCCGCAGGCGCGCGGCGCGATCCAGGACATTTCCTACCGCGCCATGCGCCAGCTGGGCCGCAGCGAGACGCTGATCGGCCTGATGACGTCGAAGGCGCCGGAGCCGCCGATGCTGGCCGCGCTGCTGTGCTGCGCGCTGGCGCTGATGGCCGCCGAACCCGGCGAGCAGCCCTACGAGGAATTCACCGTCGTCGACCAGGCCGTCACGGTGGCCACCTCGCACCCCGACATGGCGCACGCCAAGGGCATGGTCAACGCCGTGCTGCGGCGCTTCCTGCGCGAGCGCAAGGCGCTGTTGGCGGCGGCGCTGCAGCAGCCGCTGGCGCAGTGGAACTACCCGCAATGGTGGATCGACGCCGCGCGCGCCGCCTATCCGCGCGACTGGCAGGCGATCCTGACGGCCGGCAACGCCGCGCCGCCGCTGACGCTGCGCGTGAACGCGCGCAAGAGCACGGTGCCGGCCTTCCTGGCCCGCCTGGCCGAGGCCGGCATCGGCGCGGCCCAGGTCGGCCCGTCCGCGGTGCGCCTGGAGCAGCCGGTGGCGGTCGGCCTGATCCCCGGCTTCGCCGACGGCCACGTCTCGGTGCAGGACGCCGGGGCCCAGCTGGCCGCGGCGCTGCTCGACTTGCGGGACGGCATGCGCGTGCTCGACGCCTGCGCCGCGCCCGGCGGCAAGACTTGCCACATCCTGGAAACGGCGGCCGTCGAGCT
The DNA here is from genome assembly GCF_046115965.1 of Janthinobacterium sp. CG_23.3. Lineage (NCBI taxonomy): Bacteria > Pseudomonadati > Pseudomonadota > Betaproteobacteria > Burkholderiales > Oxalobacteraceae > Janthinobacterium > Janthinobacterium sp. CG_23.3. Next base: position 9,965 of record NZ_JBJXIB010000073.1, read on the forward strand.
GACCGCCATCGACGCCGACGCCAAGCGCCTGCCGCGCATCGCCGAGAACCTCGAACGGCTCGGCCTGGCGGCGACGCTGAAGGCGCAGGACGCCCAGTCGGCGGCGTGGTGGGACGGCCAGCAGTTCGACCGCATCCTGGCCGACGTGCCGTGCACCGCCTCGGGCATCGTGCGGCGCCACCCCGACATCCGCTGGCTGCGGCGCAAGGGCGACGCGCTCCAACTAGCAACACTTTCGGCCAAAATCCTCGACAACCTTTGGCAGATGCTGCGCCCCGATGGTAAATTGTTGTTCGTGACCTGCTCGTTGTGGCCGCAGGAGTCGGAAGCCCAGGCCGCCGCCTTCGCGGTGCGCAACAACGCCACGCGGCTGCCGGCGCCGGGCCAGTTGCTGCCGACCGGCACGGTCGAACAGGACCACGACGGGCTGTTTTACGCCTTGTTTCAAAAAAATGGCGGGTAAGCGGCCGGCCCGCCATTTTCCAACGCAAGCACCGCAAGCACCGCAACCACCGCAACCATTCTTGAGCACCGGCCCACTTGTGACGACACGTTTTTTCCGATTGCTCGCCTGGCAACTGCTGCTGACGCTGGCGTGCATGCTGCCGCGCGCCCACGCCGCCGACGGCGTCGAGATCACGCGCGCCTACATCGAGTCGGTCGACGAGGGCTACAAGCTGGCCGCCAGCTACGCCTTCGACCTGAACCATGGCCTGGAGGACGCGGTGCAGCACGGCGTGCCGCTGTTCTTCACCACTGAGATCGAGCTGACCCGGCCGCGCTGGTTCTGGTTCGACGAGAAGGCCATCGTTGCCAGGCGCACCAGCCGGATTTCCTACAACGTGCTGACGCGCCAGTACCACGTCTCGATCACCGGCAACGTGCAGCAGAGCTTTGCCTCGCTCGAGGACGCGCTGTTCCTGATCCGCCGCCCCAGCCGCTGGCTGGTGGCCGCGCGCGGCGCGCTCAAGCCGGGCGAGACTTACAACGTCACGCTGCGCATGGACCTGGACCGCGACTACCTGCCCAAGCCGATCCAGGTGAACGCCTTCAACAACAGCGAATGGCGCCTGAGCTCGAATAAAAAGTCCTTCCTGTACAAGGCGGAGTAGTGAAGCAGGCGTTGCGCTATGCGATGGTGGTGGGCGGCGGCGTGGTCAGCATCTTGCTGTTCCTGCTGGCGTCGGCGTCCGACAACTCGGGTTTTTTCGACCGCTATTATTCCTGGTTGCTGGGCCTGAACGCGGCGGTGGCGGTGTCGCTGCTGCTGCTGGTCGGCATTTCGCTGGCGCGCCTGTACGCCCGCCACAAGAGCGGCAAGTTCGGCTCGCGCCTGATGGCGCGCCTGGTGCTGCTGTTCGCCGGCATCGGCATCCTGCCCGGCCTGGTGATTTTCCTCGTCTCGGTGCAGTTCGTCTCGCATTCGATCGACTCCTGGTTCAACGTCAAGATCGAGGCCGGCCTGGAGGCCGGCCTGAACCTCGGGCGCGCCGGCCTCGACAGCGAGTTGCTCGAACTCAAGGCGCGCGCGCTGCGCTCGGCCCAGGAACTGTCCTCCGAACCGCCCGAATATAATATGGCCACGCTGGCGCGCCTGGTGCGCGAGCGCGGCATGCAGACGGCGCTGATCGTGCGCGCCGACGGCCGCCTGGTCGGCGGCGCCGGCGCCGGGCCGAACGCCAAGCTGAGCGCCGAGCTGCCCAACCCGGACATGCTGTCGCAGGCGGCCGGGCCGGCCGGCTACGGCGCCGCCGAGGGCGGCATGGAATTGCAGGACGGCAAGGACGGCGGCGGCATGCGCCCGGCCGCCGCGGCCGCCGCCACGGCGGCCGACCCGACCACCGGCCTGCGCCTGCGGGTGCTGGTGCCGATCCCGGGCGCGGCGCCGCGCTACCTGCAACTGCTGCAGTCGGTGCCGGTCAGCTTGGCCACCAACGCCGAGGTGCTGCGCACCGCCTACAGCGAGTACAAGGAGCGCTACGTGGCGCGCTCGGGCTTGCGCAAGATGTACATCGAGACGCTGACCTTGACGCTGCTGCTGGCCATTTTCGGCGCCATCGGCAGCGCCTTCCTGATCGCCGACAACCTGGCCCAGCCGCTGCTGGTGCTGGCCGAGGGCACCCGCGCGGTGGCCGAGGGCGACCTGTCGCCGCGGCCCATCGTCGCCAGCCGCGACGAGCTGGGCACGCTGACGCAGTCGTTCAACACCATGACGCGCCAGTTGTTCGAGGCGCGCACCGCCGTCGAGAGCAACCGCGCCGCGCTGCAAAACGCCAAGGCGCACCTGGAGTCGGTGCTGGCGAACATGTCGGCCGGCGTGATGGTGCTCGACGGCGACTTCAAGCTCGTCACCTGCAACGAGTCGGTCGAGCGCATCCTGCAGCACGCCGGCGCGACCATGGTCGGCCAGCCGCTGGCGCACATCGGCGGCATGGAGGAGTTCGGCGGTGCCATCGTCAGCGCCTTCACGGCGCAAAGCGCGCAGACGGCGTCGGGGCGCAACCTGCAGCGCCTGCACTGGCAAAAACAGGTGGAGATTCCGCGCCGCCCCGGCGACGAGCACGACATCACGCTGCTGGCGCGCGGCTCGCGCCTGCCGCTGGAAACCGGCAGCGGCTACCTGGTGGTGTTCGACGACATTTCCGACGTCATCTCGGCGCAGCGCTCGATCGCCTGGGGCGAAGTGGCGCGCCGGCTGGCGCACGAGATCAAGAACCCGCTGACGCCGATCCAGCTGTCGGCCGAGCGGCTGCAGATGAAGCTGGCCGACAAGCTCGGCGAGGCCGACGTCGCGTTGCTCAACCGCAGCACCACCACCATCGTCAACCAGGTCGACGCGATGAAGCGCATGGTCGACGACTTCCGCGACTACGCGCGCACGCCGCCGGCGGTGCTGACGCCGCTCAGCCTGAACGAGCTGATCGAGGAAATCCTCCACCTTTACCTGGGCGGCGACGACGCCGACATCATCCACCCGCTGCTGGCGCCGGGCCTGCCGCTGGTGATGGGCGACGCCACCCAGATGCGCCAGGTGGTCCACAACCTGCTGCAAAACGCCCAGGACGCGATGAACGACGTCGCGCCGGGCGCGCCGCACCCGCGCATCGACGTGCGCACCGAGGCGATCCACTACCGCAGCGCCGGCGGCGGCGTCAACGTCGCGGTGCGCCTGGCGATCAGCGACAACGGCCCCGGCTTTGCACCGAAAATACTCGCGCGCGCCTTCGAACCGTATGTGACGTCGAAGGCGCGCGGCACTGGATTGGGACTGGCCATGGTCAAGAAAATCGTCGACGAACATGGCGGCAGGATCGATATTGAGAACCGGGCCGACGGAAGTGGCGCGTCTGTCGTCATTTTGCTGTTAAAGTTAGCTCCGGTTAATCTGGCTTAACGCTTAAAACACTAATAAAATCATAGTTGTGACGCGGCGCGGTGACTGCGCGGCGAAATCGGCGAAATGAGGAAGGCAAGGATAGATGGCAAACATTCTCGTAGTTGATGATGAAATGGGGATCCGCGAGCTGCTCTCGGAGATTCTTGGAGACGAGGGCCACGCGATCCAGTTGGCGGAAAACGCCCAGCAGGCGCGCGAGGCGCGCAACGCCGGCGCGCCGGACCTGGTGCTGCTCGACATATGGATGCCGGACACGGACGGCGTCACGCTGCTCAAGGAATGGCAGCGCGACGGCTTGCTGACGATGCCGGTCATCATGATGTCGGGCCACGCGACGATCGACACCGCCGTCGAGGCGACCCGCATCGGCGCGCTGAACTTCCTCGAGAAGCCGATCGCCCTGCAAAAACTGTTGAAGGCGGTGCAGCAGGGACTGACGCGGGCGCAGGAAACGGTGCGCGCGCCGGCGCCGGCGCCGCGGCCGCAGCCGCAAGCGCCGCTGGACGACGGCGCGGCAGGCGCCGCCTCGCCGTTCGGCGGCGCGGCGGCGCAGTCGCACGCGGTGGTGCGCACCGGCGCGCTGGCGCAGCCGGCCGCCGACGGCCACACCTTCAGCCTGTCGTTCGACCTGCCGCTGCGCGAGGCGCGCGACGCCTTCGAGCGCATGTATTTCGAACACCACCTGGGCCGCGAGGGCGGCAGCATGACGCGGGTGGCGGAGAAAACCGGGCTGGAACGTACCCACCTGTACCGCAAACTCAAGCAATTGGGCGTCGAGCCCGGCAAGCTGGCCAAGAAAAACCTGTGATGGGCGGCGGCGCCGGTAAAACGGCAACCGTGCTGGTGACGGGCGCCGGCGCGCGCGAGCGCGAGGCGGCGATTGCCGCCGCGCTGCACGCGGGCGCGGACGGCGCCGCCATCCTCGAAGGTTTGGCCGACGGCAATTCCGCCTTGGCCGACCTGCTTGAGCGCGCGCCGGCCGCGGCCGCGCCGCGAGTGCTGCGCATCGCCCCCGGTTGCCTGTGCTGCACCGGCAACCTGGTGCTGCGCGTTACCCTGAACCGCCTGTTGCGCCGGCCGCCGGCGCAACTGTTCATCAGCCTGGCCAACGCCGAACACCTCGGGCAACTGCGCCAGTGGTTGACGAACCCGCCTTACGACGCCCTGCTGACGCTGGGCGCCGACCTCGACCTCGACCTGGCCGCGTGCTTTGCCGGCCCGCTACACGACTGAACGGCGCGTGCGGGCGACGCGTTTGCGCCAGTCCGGTATCATATCCTGACACACTGCGTCGGCGCGGGGCGTCCGCGCCACTTGAAAACGCCGGCGACAGCCCCACCTGATTTCTGAAGAACGAGATGGCTTGCCGCCATGTCGATGAAGCGAAGGAATCCACATGAATCTGATCTACAACAGCGAGCAATATAGCGTCGTCGAATTCGGCGTCGACCGCGACCTGGAAGCGTTGCGCTTCGGTGGCTATGAAATCGTCGACAAGGGCGGCAAGCGCGAGACCTTCATCGCCGGCCTGTTGGCGCAGTCGTTCCGCCGCGACGTCAACCTGCTGATCGCGCGCGAGCCGAGCATGGAGGAAATCGACGAATTCCTGGGCGGCTACGATTCCTTGATGAGCCAACCGGTGCTGCTGCACTAGCGGCAGCGGCGCTGGCCGGGCGTACCGGTGGCGACGGGCGAGGCTGTGCGGGTTTCCTCGCTACGTCGCCGTGTGTTGCCGCTATCACGCGCGCCGTCGCCCCGGCGGCGTGCGCGCGTGGTAAGGTTGGCCTGTTATAGCAGAACCGCAAGCAGACCATGTGCCAACTTCTCGGAATGAACTGCAATGTCCCTACCGACATTGTTTTTAGCTTTACCGGCTTCGCCATGCGCGGCGGCCACACCGACACCCACCACGACGGCTGGGGCATCGCCTTTTTCGAGGGCGCTGGCGTGCGCCATTTCGTCGACCACCAGGCCGCCGTCGCCTCGCCCGTCGCCGCACTGATCAAGCGCTATCCGATCAAGTCCAAGAACGTCATCGCGCATATCCGCAAGGCCACCCAGGGCCGGGTCGCGCTGGAGAACTGCCATCCCTTCGTGCGCGAGCTGTGGGGCCGCTACTGGGTGTTCGCCCACAACGGCGACCTCAAGGATTTCCACCCCGAATTGGACGGCATCTACCGGCCGGTCGGCTGCACCGACAGCGAACGGGCTTTTTGCTACCTGTTGCAGCAATTGCGGGCGCGCTTCGGCGCGACGGCGCCGCCGCTGCCGCGGTTGCGCGCCGCGCTGGCCGAACTGGTGCGCGGCATCGCCGCCCACGGCACCTTCAATATGCTGCTCTCGAGCGGAGGCGAACTGTTCGCGCACTGCTCGACCAATCTGTTTTATGTCGTGCGCCAACATCCGTTTGTAACCGCTAAACTATCGGACGAGGACGTCACGGTGGATTTTTCGACCCTGACCACGCCGCAAGACCGGGTCGCCGTCATCGTTACGCAACCGCTGACCACCAACGAGTCGTGGACCGCGTTTGCGCCCGGGGAATTGAAATTATTTGTCGATGGATTGCCGCAGGAAGACGAATCGGCGTAATTTGTCCAAGACAAGCGCAAATATTGCTGCCAAAATAGCCGTATGACATGATTATTACGGTAAAGTATTGACAATATTGACCCTCGACATGCGCGAAGCACCTTCTACCCCCTCGCCGCGTGTCACTCGACGTGAATGATAAAGATTTAATGATCGACATTTCTAGTACCGATATCGCCCCGAAACCTTTGCGCGTGCGCGAGTTTTACCTGGGGCGCCAGCCGATCTTGGATCGGAACCAGGCGTTGTTCGGCTACGAGTTGCTTTTTCGCAACGCCCCGGTCGGGCCGGCGAACATTAGCAGCGACCTGTCCGCCACCGCTTCCGTGATCGCCCACGCCTCCCAGCTGGGCATGGAAAAAGTCATCGGCGACGCGCTCGGCTTCGTCAACGTTGACGCCGACGTCATCATGAGCGACATTTTCGGCTTCCTGCCGCGCGAGAAGGTGGTGCTGGAAATCGTCGAATCGATGATCGTGACGCCGCAGATCCACAGCCGCATCGGCGAGCTGGTCGGGCACGGTTTCACGTTCGCGCTGGAAAACGTCATCGCCGACTCGAACCAGGTGCAGGAACTGATGTCCCTGGTCGACTACGTCAAGATGGACATGAGCAAGGTCGAACTGGCCACGCTGTCGACCCTGGCGCCGCGTTTCAAGCGCGAGCAGAAAAAACTGGTGGCCGAGAAGGTCGAGACCCGCGAGGAGTTCAAGACCGGCCTGGACCTGGGCTTCGATTTCTTCCAGGGTTATTATTTCGCCAAGCCTGCGATCATGACGGGCAAGAAGCTGTCGCCGTCGCAACTGGCGGTGATGGAGTTGATGACCCTGGTCACCTCCGACGCCGACAATATGGAAATCGAGCGCGCCATCAAGCGCGACGTGTCGCTGGCGCTGAACCTGCTGCGTCTGGTCAACACGCCGGCCGTCGGCGCGCGCCAGCGCATCGATTCGCTCAGCCAGGCCGTGTCGGTGCTGGGCCGGCGCCAGTTGCAGCGCTGGCTGCAAATCATGCTGTACGCCGAGCCGAGCAAGCGCGGCCACAGCATGACGCCGCTGCTGATGCTGGCAACGACCCGCGGCCGGCTATTGGAATTGTTGGCGACCAAGCTACGCCCGAACCAGGCCCACGCCGCCGACGTCGCCTTCACGGTCGGCATCATGTCGCTGATGGACACGCTGTTCGGCGTGTCGATGGACGAGATTTTGAAGCAAATCCACGTGATCGACGAGGTCGGCGAAGCCTTGCTTGAACGCAACGGTTTCTATGGCGACCTGCTCAAGCTGGCCGAGTGCATCGAACGCATCGAAGACATGGAAGACCAGATCGTGCCGACCTTGCGCGAACTGGCGATGTCCACCGAAGACCTGGTCGAGCTGGAGATAGCGGCCTTCGAGTGGAGCGACAACGTGGTGCGCTACGCGCTGTAAGCTGGTTGTCGCCCAAGTAAACCGGCAATGAGCCGGCAACGGCGCCTCCTTATCGGGGCGCCGTTGGCGTTTCCGCGTGGCGGCGCTCAGGTCGCGGCGCCCGTGCCGGGCCAGTGCTTGTGCAGCTCGGGGTCGGTGCGCATCTCCCACAGCGCCAGGACGGCCACGGCAATGCCGACGATGAGCTCGTTCCACATCGCCGTGCCGCGATCCGCGGCGCCCAATATCCACGGCGACGCGGCCACCCATATGCCCACCAGCAAATTGAGCAGGACGGCCCAGAAATACGTCTTGTACAGGTCGAAGGCGGCCAGCACCGCGATCACCACCCCGGAGACGAAGGCGTTGATCATGTGCGGCGACCCTTCCGGGTAGCTGAACGCCCACGGGGAAACGATCAACCATAAGCCGAGTACCAGGATCAGTTGGTCTTGCCAGCGCCTTGCGCTTACCACTTCGTTCGTTGCCATATGCCCTCCATTGCTTGTCACGGGAATGTCGTGCAGCGGGGGACGCAACAGCTTGGCTGGCGCAAACCCGCCGACGTACACAATTAGTGCGCGGGGCGGCAGAAAAGTTCAGTGTTGTGCATGGCCGCGATTGTCGTCGGTCATTGCATCAAGACAGGTTCGGGGCGAGCCAGCGTTCGACGTCGTCCTTGCTGGCCCCGCGGCGCTTGACCATGTCGTTGAGCTGGTCTTCGCCGATCTTGCCGACGACGAAGTACTTCGACTCCGGATGGGCGAAGTAGAAGCCGGACACGGCCGCGCCAGGGAACATGGCGAACGATTCGGTCAGCCGCATGCCGATTTCCTCGGCCTGCAAGACCTTGAACATGTCGGCCTTGACGGTGTGCTCCGGGCAGGCCGGGTAGCCGGGCGCCGGGCGGATGCCCAGGTATTTCTCGCCGATCATGTCCTCGTTGCTCAGCGTCTCGGCGCTGGCGTAGCCCCACAGGTCTTTGCGCACGCGCTCGTGCAGGTATTCGGCGAAGGCTTCGGCCAGGCGGTCGGCCAGCGACTTGAGCATGATCGACGAGTAGTCGTCGTGGGCGTCCTCGAAGCGCTTCTCGTACTTCTCGATGCCCAGCCCGGAGGTGACGGCGAACATGCCGATGTAATCCTTTAACCCGGACGGCTGGCCCTGCAGCAGTTTCGGCGCGATGAAGTCGGCCAGGCACTGGTTCGGACGCTGCACCTTGTTGCCGTCGGCGTCTTCGATAATCGGCTTGACGCCCTGCTGGCGCAGGCCGTAATAGGTGAAGGCCACCGTGGCGCGCGTGTCGTCGGTGTAGATCTCGATGTCGTCGTCGTTGACGCTGTTGGCCGGCAGCAGCGCGACGACGCCGTTGGCGCTCAGCCAGCGCCCGTCGATGAGTTTTTTCAGCAGCGCCTGGCCCTCCGCGAACACCTTGGTGGCGGCGTCGCCGACCACCTCGTCCGTCAAAATCGCCGGGAACGGCCCGGCCAGGTCCCAGGTCTGGAAGAACGGACCCCAGTCGATGTACTGGGCGATCGCCGCCAGGTCGACGTTCTTGAACACGCGCCGGCCGATGAACTTCGGCTTCACCGGCGTGTGCGCGCCGTCGAAGGGCACCAGCATCTTGTTGGCGCGCGCCGCCGCCAGCGTCAGGATCGGCAGCACCTTCTTGTTGGCGTGCTGCTCGCGGATGCGCGCGTAGTCGACTTCGATGTCTTCGATGTATTTGTCGCGCGCCTCCGGCGTCAGCAGCGACTGCGCCACCGACACCGAGCGCGAGGCGTCCGGCACGTATACCACCGGGCCTTCGTAGTTGTGGGCGATCTTCACGGCCGTGTGGGCGCGGCTGGTGGTGGCGCCGCCGATCAGCAGCGGAATCTTCAGCATGCGGAAGTGCGGGTCGCGCTGCATTTCCTTGGCGACGTGGGCCATTTCCTCCAGCGACGGCGTGATCAGGCCGGACAGGCCGATGATGTCGGCGTTCTCGATCTTGGCGCGCGCCAGGATTTCCGAGCAGGGCACCATGACGCCCATGTTGACGACCTCGAAGTTATTGCACTGCAAGACGACCGAGACGATGTTCTTGCCGATGTCGTGGACGTCGCCCTTGACGGTGGCGATGACGATCTTGCCCTTCGGCTTGGCGACGATGCCGGTGCGCTGCTCTTCGCGTTTTTTCTCTTCCTCGATGTAGGGGATCAAGTGGGCCACGGCCTGCTTCATCACGCGCGCCGACTTGACCACCTGCGGCAGGAACATCTTGCCCTGGCCAAACAGGTCGCCGACCACGTTCATGCCGTCCATCAGCGGGCCTTCGATGACGTGGATGGGGCGCCCGCCGTTGCCCAGCAATTCCTGGCGCGCCTCCTCGGTGTCCTCGACGATCCATTGCGTGATGCCCTGCACCAGCGCGTGCGACAGGCGCTGCTGCACCGTGCCCTCGCGCCAGGCCAGCGTCTGCACCTCGGCCTTGCCGCCGGCCTTCAGGGTGCCGGCGATCTCGATCATGCGCTCGGTGGCGTCGTCGCGGCGGTTCAGCACCACGTCCTCGACGCGCTCGCGCAGCTCGGCGTCGAGGTTGTCGTAGACGCCCATCATGCCGGCGTTGACGATGCCCATGGTCATGCCGGCCTTGATCGCGTGGTACAGGAACACCGTGTGGATGGCCTCGCGCGCCGGGTCGTTGCCGCGGAAGCTGAAGCTGACGTTGGAGACGCCGCCGGAAATCTTGGCGTGCGGCAGGTTGTCCTTGATCCAGCGGGTGGCGTTGATGAAGTCGACCGCGTAGTTGTTGTGTTCCTCGATGCCGGTGGCGATGGCGAAAATGTTCGGGTCGAAGATGATGTCTTCCGGCGGGAAACCGATGGCCCGCGTCAGCAGCTTGTAGGCGCGCTCGCAAATTTCGGTCTTGCGCTCGAAGGTGTCGGCCTGGCCCTTTTCGTCGAAGGCCATGACGATGACGGCGGCGCCGTAGCGGCGGCACAGCGTGGCTTGGCGCAGGAACTCGGCCTCGCCTTCCTTCATCGAGATCGAGTTCACCACCGCCTTGCCCTGCACGCACTTCAGACCGGCTTCGATGACCGACCATTTCGACGAGTCGATCATGATCGGCACGCGCGATATGTCCGGCTCGGAGGCGATCAGGTTGAGGAAGCGCGTCATCGCCGCCTGCGAGTCGAGCATGGCCTCGTCCATGTTGATGTCGATCACCTGGGCGCCGTTCTCGACCTGCTGGCGGGCCACCGACAGCGCCTCGTCGTATTGCTCGTTGAGAATCATGCGCGCGAAAGCCTTCGAGCCGGTCACGTTGGTACGCTCGCCAACGTTGACGAACAGCGAGGCGTCGTTGACGGTAAACGGCTCCAGGCCGGACAGGCGCAGGTCGTGGTTGGCGGCCGGCACGGCGCGCGGCGCGGTCGTCGCCAGCATGTCGGCGATCGCCTGGATGTGGTCGGGCGTGGTGCCGCAGCAGCCGCCGGCCATGTTGATGAAGCCGCTGTCGGCGAATTCGCGCAGCAGCGCCGAGGTGTCCGCCGGCAGCTCGTCGAAGCCGGTGTCGCTCATCGGGTTGGGCAGGCCGGCGTTCGGGTAGATGCAGACGAAGGTGTCGGCGATCTTCGCCAGTTCCTCGGCGTACGGGCGCATCAGCGCCGCGCCCAGCGCGCAGTTCAGGCCGATGGTCAAGGGTTTGGCGTGGCGCACCGAGTTCCAGAACGCCGGCACGGTCTGGCCCGACAGGATGCGCCCGGAGGCGTCGGTGACGGTGCCGGAGATCATGATCGGCAGGCGCACCTGGTCCGGGTTTTGCTCGAAGTACAGGTCGATGGCGAACAGCGCGGCTTTGCAGTTCAGCGTGTCGAAGATGGTTTCGACCAGCAGCACGTCGGAGCCGCCCTCGACCAGGCCGCGGGTTTGCTCCAGGTAGGCCGCCACCAGTTGGTCGAAGGTGACGTTGCGCGCGGCCGGGTCGTTGACGTCCGGCGAGATCGAGGCGGTCTTCGGCGTCGGCCCCAGCGCGCCGGCGACGAAGCGCGGCTTGTCGACGCTGGAATACTTGTCGCAGGCGGCCCGCGCCAGCTTCGCCGCCTGCACGTTCATCTCATAGGCCAGGTGCGCCATATGGTAGTCGTCCTGGGCGATGGTGGTGGCGCCGAAGGTGTTGGTCTCGATCAGGTCGGCGCCGGCGGCCAGGTAGCGCTCGTGGATTTCCTGGATAATGTGCGGCTGCGTCAGGGTCAGCAATTCGTTGTTGCCCTTGACGAAGAGTTCGCGCGCGCCGCTGTCGGCCGGCGCGGCGAAGTCGATGAAGCGGCCTTCGGGGCCGCCGCGGTAGGCCACCTCGTCGAGTTTGTATTGCTGGATAATCGTGCCCATCGCGCCGTCGAGGATCATGATCCGGCGCGACAGGATCTCGCGCAACTGGGTTTCGGTCTTGGACATGGCGGGGATCACGGTATCGTTCATTTCATGCTTTCATTTGACGGGACGGGCAGGGCGTTGGACCAGGCTGGGGCCGTAACTTCGCGAGGATAAAATTATACGGCATCGGCCTGCTTTGGTTTGGCGGCGGGGCGCCGTGGCGGCGGCGATACGGGCGCGAAGAGGTTTCTTTGCCACACTATGGAGGGGGCCGGCCCGGCGGCGGCGCGGCGCGCCCCGCCCATCGTTATTTTTTCCTGAATAAAACTGCCCGATGAAATTTCTTCCGTGGATAATGCCTGTTTGGTAGAAATAGAGAGCGTTGTGTGATGGCTGCTACAGTTTCATTTCCGCGCGGCGCGCGACGAGGCGCCGCCGGGCCGCGCCTAGCGCTGGCCGCCTGTTTCCTGTTGGGTTTGTCCGCTTGCGGCGGTGGCGGTGCGGACGGCGCCGCGCCTGTCGCTGCGGTTGCGCCGGCGGCCGTCGCCGCGCTCACCGGCGTGTCCGACAATAGCGCGGTGGTGGGCGGCAGCATCGTCGTGACCGGCACCAACTTGAACCTCGTCGACGCCTTCCGCCTCGGCGACCTGGCGCTGGCGGCCAGCAACAGGACGCCGACCTCGGCAACCTTGACGATGCCGGCGACGCCGGCCTCGGGCGTGCTGACGATGGTGGTCGGCGGCACCTCGCTGAGCAGCGACTATCGCATCGACGCCTACGTCGCGGTGGCGGTGACGGCAATCACGCCGTCGGCCGGCCCGGTCGGATCGCGCGTCACCGTGAGCGGGCGCGGCCTGGCCGGCGTGACGGCTGTACGCTTTAGCAACGGCGTGGCGGCGACGCTGCCGGCCGAGCGCAGCGACGCCAGCCTGAGCTTCCCGGTGCCGCCGGGCGCCGCTTCCGGCAAGCTGAGCCTGACCGGCGCCTACAACGCGCTCACCACCGACGCCGCGTTCGACGTCCTGCCCGCCGTCACGCTCGCCGCCGGCGGCCTCGAATTTGCCCAGGTGTTCAGCCGCCGGGCCAACGATCCGCAGTTGTTGCTGACGCAAGACAAGGCGGTCGTGGTGCGCGCCGCCGTGCTGGCCGCCGCGCCGGGCCGGGCCAGCCCCGCCGTCAGCCTGAGCGCCTACGCCGGCAACGGCGTATTGCTGGGCCGCATGGCGATGACGGGCCCGGCCGAGTTGCCGCTGGCCCGCGACGACTACCGGCTCGACACCACCTTCAACGCGCTACTGCAAGGGGCCTGGGTACGGCCCGGTTTGACGGTCAGGGTGACGGTTGGCGAGGGCGCCGCCGCCGTGACCCTGGACGCCACACCGCCGGTGGCCGCCGCCACCGCCATCCGCATCGTGCTGGTGCCGCTGCGCACGCCATCCGGCGTGACCGTCTCGCCAAGCATGGACAGCGTGAACGAGCAGCTGGCGCGCATCTATCCGTATGCGACGTCGAGCATCACCGTGGCGCAACGCCAGCCCTTGACGGTGAGCGGCAGCAGCGCCGACCTGAGCTGGTGGCACAACGCCTTGGCCGAGCTGGAGGAGGTACGCAAGCAGGAAGATCCGACGGCGTTTTATTATGGCCTGGCGCCGACTTACACCAATCCTTCGGCGCTAACGCATACGGCGGGGATGGCCTATTTGACCGACCGCGACAGCGGCCGCGGCGCCACCTCGGCCCTGGGCGTGGACGCCACTTGGCGCAAGCCGAGTGCAACGGACCCCTTCGGCAACAACTGGCCGCTGTGGCTGACGGTGATGTTGCATGAGCTGGGCCACAACCACTCGCTCAAGCACGTCGACTGCGGCGCGCCGGAGAATGTCGATACCGACTATCCGTACCCGAACGGCGATCTGGGCGATCTGCCGCTGTACGACAGCGTCTACCGCGCGACGACGTATCTGGGTGGCTTGGGCGCGCCGCGGGCGGTCGATCTGGATGGCGTGAGCGGAAAAATGAAAGACGTAATGAGTTACTGCGACGGCGCCTGGCTGTCCGATTTCAGCTACCTGCGGGCCCAGCAATTTTCACTGAAGCGCGCGCAGGCGCAGGCGCAGGCCCCGGCCCGCGTGATGGCGAAACGCACGGCGGCGCTGGCCGACGGCTACCTGAGCATCTCGGGCAGCATCAGCCGCGGCGCGCTGCTACTGCGCCCCGCCATGGCGTCGAGCGCCCGCCTGCACCAGGAAGTGGCGGGCCAGCAGCACGCCTACGTGTTGCGCGTGGTGACGGTGGCGGGCCAGACCTTCGACCAGCCCTTGGAGGCCCAACTGGTCGCCGACAGCAAGGTCGAAACCCGCCACTTCTGGGCCAGCCTGCCGAACCCGGGGCCGGTCGCGAGCATCGAGGTGTTGTACCAAGGCAAGCCGCTGGCGCGTCCGGCGGCGGCGCAAACGCCGGCCGGCAAGCGCGCCGCGGCGCCCGGTGTGGCCAGCTTCGACTGGACGCTGGAGGGCGGGCGCCTGGCGTTGACCTGGAACGCCGCCGTCGAGCCGCAGGCGGCGGTGCTGCATATCGGCGCCAACGGCCAGAAAACCGTGCTGGCCAACGCCTTGAGTGGCGGCAGCGCGGCGCTCGACGTCAGCGCGCTGCCCGTTGGCGGCCGCTTTGAGGTGAGTCTGGCGACGACGTCGAACGCGCGTTTGCTGAGCATTCCGCACCACTGAGCGCGAGCGCCCGCCCGCGTCGATAGGAAGCGGGCCAGCGGCGCGCCGGCCAAGCGCGCTTCAAGCGGAATGCGCACGCTGTGGCCGCTACCGGGCGGCATTTCCGGGCAGCGCTGGCGGATTTCCTCGATGTCGTTGAGCGACAGCACGCGCGGCGGAATCACCCGCGTCAGGCCCATCGCCCAGTTCACCGTGTTGGCCTGCACCGACCTGTAGCGTTGAGCATGACCAATGAATGGGACGAGAATGGGCCACCGTGGTGCGAATTGCTGCGCGAGTAGATGAGAACGACCTGGAAAGTCCGAAATATGCGGTCGAATTGGGTCATCGCGCAGAACGATTTGTGTGAAACTTGCACGAAATATGTGCATTACTAAGTATTGATCTGCGTTTGCGGCACCATTACCATGGTCTTCTCTCCACTTTGACTGAAAGAGCCCATACCATGCCGATCCTGAACGTGCGCCTGTCGACCAGGCCAGATAGCGTCCAATACGCCGCCGTGGCCGGCGCGTTGTCGCGCCTGACCGAGCAGATTTTGCACAAAGACCCGGCGCTGACCTCGGTCGCCATGTCGCACGTCGAGCCGGCGCACTGGTTCGTCGGCGGCGCGCCGCTGTCGCAGCAGGGCAAGACCAGCTTCTTCCTCGACATCCTCGTTACCGACGAGACCAATACGGCGGCGGAGAAGGGCGCCTACATCGCCGCCGTGTTCAAGGAAATGGCGGCGCTGCTGGGCGAGCTGCACGACGTCAGCTACATCCACGTGCACGACGCGCGCGCGGCGGCCTGGGGCTATGGCGGCAAGACCCAGCAGTACCGCGGAATCAAGAAGCAGCTTGATACGCCTTGATGGCGGTGGCCCCGGTTTCGTAGGTCCGGTTAGCCCGCCCAGGGCGTAACCCGACTGGCGTCGGCAGCGGCCCGGCGTCGGATCACGCTGGCCTCGGCGGCCCCCGCATCCGGCCTACGGTTGATTGCGGTGGATGGCGCGGTTCAGTCCCAGCGGCGCGTCCGGTACAGCTCGGCGGCAAAGTCGACGAAGGCGCGTACCTTCGGCGACAGGTGGCGGTTTTGCGGATACAGCGCGTACAGTTCGCGCGGCGCGATGGCGTAGTCGGGCAGCACCCGCACCAGCCCGCCGCCCGCCAGTTCGTCGCGGACGATGAACGCGGCGGCGGCCGCGATGCCCAGCCCGCCGACGGCGGCCGCGCGCAGGGCGATGCCGGTGTTGGCCTGCAGATTGCCCTGTACGCTGACGTGGTGGGCCGCGCCGTCCGGCCCGGTAAAGTCCCAATCGCGCGGTTGCGCCGCCAAGGTGTAGCTCAGGCAGTTGTGCGCCAACAGATCTTGCGGCGTGTGCGGCGCGCCGTGCCGCTCAAGGTAGGCCGGCGCCGCCACCAGCGCCACGCCGCTGCTGGCCAGGCGGCGCGCGATCAGCGTCGAGTCGGGCAGCTTGCTCGTCAGCCGCAGGGCGACGTCGAAGCCGTCCTCGATCAGGTCGACGATGCGGTCGTTGCACACCAGGTCGATACGCAGTTCGGGGTAACGGGCGAGGAATGGCGGCAGCCAGTGCGCCAGTTCCAACGCGCCGAAGGCCATCGGCGCGTTGACGCGCAGGCTGCCGGCGGGGCGCGCCTGCTGCTCGGCGACGGCGCGGTCGGTGGGGCCTTGAGCGGTCCACGCACTCCTTCGACTTGTGGCTTCATGTCGCGCGCCAGGTACTGCAATTCCAGCTGCAACCACCAGTGGGGCGTCGACATGAACGTCAGCAGTTCGACACAGGGTCGGCTCGGCGTTGCGTGGACGCTTTCTGATTATTGGTTTGTACTCCATTGCCAAATCGTTCGACCATATGCAGAATTGCCAAAAATAGGCATGACATCGCCTTGCTTGAAATGACTGCGGCTATGCAGTTTGGCCGGGGTTTCCCAGAAGCCGGTTTGAGGGCAGGGCTGTCCGCCCTCAATACGCCTGGCATTGACTAATGTTTCCGTATCCCGGCTGGTGTAGCGGTTTTCTTCCCATAATTTTCGTGCATAATCGACCAAGTCTTTGGGATAGACAAGATGGTCGATTACACTGTCGTTCAAGTCAAGTATAAAGGCGGTTGCGCCCGCTTCAAATGCCCAGTAACCGTAATAACCAGCATAGCCTTCTTCGTTAACCTTTAGATGCTCGTTGTACCAGCGTGGATGATCTTTCATGGCCGGATACCACTGCTTCAGGTACTTATTGACGAGATCGAGCGTGGTCTTTTCATTCTCTTCATAGTACGCTTGCAGCAGGATGTCATAGGGTTTGCCGATAATACAAGTTTCTAGCGTCTGCTCATCTTCGACGTATTCGCTAATCAATTGTTCGAACAGACCGTCCTGGCCGCGGTGACTGCGTAATATGTGGATGATGCGTTTAACCGAACGTTGATCGCGCAGCAATATGGCGATGCTTAGCAGTTGTAATGTGTTCTCGTAATCGGAAAGGGTGGAGAAGTCCGGCGCCCCTGCATATTCATACGGACCAAACTCTGGAAACTCAAGCGCAGCTTCCTGTTGATAAAATTGATCCACATCATTCCACGCTTCGAACGCATCCACAATGCCCGATATGTGCGGCGCCAGCTCATCAATCGGCACGCCCGCTGTGTAGTCGAGCATCCAGATCCAAAACATTTCTAGGTATAAAAACCGATGAACCGAAGAGTTTTCCTGTGTCGAATCGGCTATTTCTTTATTGGCAAGTTGACCTTCAATTAACGAAAGTTGATTTTTTCGAGTTTTATTATAGAGTTCTTCGTAGAGGAACTGCTGGCGGCGGCGCTCATGAAATGGTAAAATTTCCATTGCTATTTTCTCCGTTTTTTCTTGGTTGAATCTGGTTTTTCTTCTTCTTGCGAACGTGAGGAGTTATTGGGTGTTGATTTTTTCGATCTTGTACGACCTTTTTCTGTGCGATCTATTTCAATATGGTCGAACGTTTCAGTTATGTTATGAGTTTTTTTGTGTTTATCATGTAATTTTATGTTGTAATGATCGCCTGTTGAAAGTAGCTCCAATGTGGCTTCAAAATGATCAATAACTCCAGGCGCTGCTGTTAACTTGAGTTTGCTATTCGGGTGGGCTGATGTCAAGAACGGATTGGAGCCAGCAGTAATTCCAAGCATAAGGTACACCCAACGATTTTTCAAATTGCTAGCCGATTGCATTGCGGCAGTCTTAGTGCTCTCACGAATCCAATTTTTCCCCATCTGTGTGCCCTTTTTAGGCTGGCCAAGCAAAGCCCACAACATGAGTTCTCTGTCGTTGAGTGTGGCGGGGGCTCGCGGAATACTGCCATTTCTGACGTTGTTTTGCAGCCGTTCAAACAGACTGTATACAGTCTCGCTGAACTTCGCCTCGATGAAGTGAAACGTGTCGCCGTCCGTCTGCCAGATTGTATCGGGACCGGATAGCGTCACCTTTGCCAAGTCTTCCGGTACTAGCTCAGTGGGGCGCTTGTGTTTGCTATCGGGGCCGACAATGCGCGGGTAGTCCGAGCGCCATTTCCCATGTATGTTGCCGTGGGGCCAGGCGCCGGCTTGTTCAAGCACGTGTTCCATATGATAATAATCCGCCATATGTTCGCCGATCAGCCCCCTTGGTCCGAATTTTATTTCAGAAAGCAATTTCCGTATTGGCCTCGCAGTATGCGTCACCGGCGCGCTGCCGCCGCCGCTGCTCTGACGGTTGGAATCGGCGACTGGCTTGTGCGTCTTGTCTTTTCCGGGTGAAACCGGTTCCTTGGCTTTGGCCGTGGTCACAGGCTTGCCTGGCTTGGGCGCGGTTGTCGGCTTCGAATGTGGCGTGCCGCTGTGCGGGTGGGAGGCGCCGGGCCTGTGGTTGTGCTTGGCGGCCGGATTGGCGCTGGTGGTGGCTGCGGCGGCAATTTTTTTCGCCGCCCACAAAGCGTCCTCGCCCAGCAGGTCCTGGATCATTTCCTGCACCGCTTTGGCTCCCTGCGCAATGCCGGCCTTGAGCGGTCCACGCACTCCTTCGACTTGTGGCTTCATGTCGCGCGCCAGGTACTGCAATTCCGGCTGCAACCACCAGTGGGGCGTCGACATGAACGTCAGCAGTTCGACGCAGTTATCCAGCGCGCCCATCGCGGTTGACATGGCCAATTGGGTATTCTGTGCCCACTGGAAGGTCTTCAGGAACTTGATCGCGGCACCCTTGCTTTCTCCCAGCATGGCTTCGATCATCACGTGGCCGCCGGCGGCCGCCGCTCCGGCCTCCTTGCGGTATTTTCTCAAGGGTTTGATGATCGTTTTGAACAGGCTTCCCACTTCGGGAATACAACCGAACGCCGCCAACGCGATGTCGATCCAGTCATCCTTGGTCGCGTGCGCCACACCTTTCCTGCCGATCCGATAAATCATTCCCGACACGTCGCGCACGTCCATGATTTGATCGACCACGGGGACCAGGGAAATGGCGCCCCCGATCACCATGGCCGCCTTGCCTTGATCCTCTTCAAAGTCACCTAAAATCAAGTCTTTGAAGAATTCTACGACCTCGTCAACGAAGTTTTGGCTCATGATCGTGTACCTTTTCCCTTGTTTGCCCTGGCCGCTTCCAGCAAGGCTGTGGCTTGATCTTGCTGCTGTCTGGCCAGTAGGAGCTGCGGATCGGGCGCCAGCGGCGGTGCTACCCATTCACGCTGGTCTTCACCGTACTCGACGTGGTACTCGCCGGGAGGAACGTTTTCGACACGGGCGTGCCCCTTTGCATCCAGCAAACCGTTGCGTGAAGTGCCATTGGCGAAGGTGATCTTGTAGGGTGAATTGACGACCGGCTCTAAATCGCCGTAATGCAAGTTCAACTCAATGGCCCGGTCAATATCGGCTGCTTTGGGGAGGGCCGGCAGACTGGCCTGGCTGCTGGCCGGCCCGGTCAACTCCTTCATGCTGGCCTTGAAGTCCATCTTGCCCGGTCCGTGAATCATGATGTTGCCGCCTTCAAGCTTCAGATAGGCGCCCTGCGCCGTCATCAGAACATGCTCCTTCGCGGCGATGTTGACGCTCTGGGTGACGCTGGCCACGGTGACGGCCTTGTCGGCGGTGATGCTGGTCTTGTCCGACTGGCTCTGGCTGCTGACCTTGCCGGTCGCCGCGTGCAGTTTGATGCCGGTTTCCTGGTTCGGCTTGTCCTTATTGCCGGCCTTGCCGTAGGTGAACAGGCTGACGCCCGCCTTCACCAGGTAATAGCTGTTGCCCTGCGCGGCGAAGTTGATGTCCTGCCCGGCGGT
>NZ_JBJXIB010000074.1:0-29684 GCF_046115965.1 Janthinobacterium sp. CG_23.3
GGGGTGGTGTGCATGAGGCCGAGCACACGCGTTGGGGGTTTGTGGTTTTGGAGTTGGGGTGGGGTGTGTGGCGGGTGTGGGGGGGTGGTGTGCCGTGTTGCGCTGGTGGCGGCCCGCCTCGAGCACGCCGCCGACGTCGCGGATGACCGTGAGCGCCTTCAGCAGTTGCGCGGTCGAGCCGATTTCGGCCGTGAAGGTCATGCGCGCCTGCCCTTTCGCGCTTTGCGTGTTGACGCCGATGACGTTGATCTTCTCGCGTGAAAAAATCTCCGAGATGTCGCGCAGCAGGCCCTGGCGGTCGCCCGCCAGGATGAAGATATCGACCGGGTAGACGGTGTCGTGGCCGGCCCGGCCCCACTCGCTGGCGATGACGCGCTCGGGCGCCTTGGCGCGCATTTCGGCGAAATTTTTGCAGCTGGCACGGTGGATCGAGACGCCCTTGCCGCGCGTGACGAAGCCGACGATGCCGTCCGGCGGCGCCGGTTTGCAGCATTTCGCCAGCGCCGTCATCAAGCCCTCGGTGCCGACCACCAGCACGCCCGACTTGGCGCCCTTCTCGACGCTGGAGGCGCGGCTCTTGCCCAGCACCACCGCGTCCTCCTGCTCGGCCACCTCGCCGTTGTCGTGCAGCGCCTGCTCGACCTGGCGCAGGCTAAACTCCTCCTTGCCGACCGACAGGAACAGCTCGTCGACCTTGGCGAAGCCGAGTTTTTGCGCCAGCGCCTCCAGGTTGACGGCGGTCTTGCCCTCGCGCTGCAGCGACTTTTCCACCATCGCCCGCCCGTGCGCCAGCGTTTCCTGCATGTCGATGGCGTGGAACCAGGCGCGCACCTTGGAGCGGGTGCGGTTGCTGACGCAGTAGCCGGCGCTGAGCCAGTCGCGCGATGGCCCGGCGCTGCCGGGCGCGCCCTTGGCGGTGAGGATTTCGCAGGTCTGGCCGTTCCTCAGCTGGGTGTTCAGCGGCACCATGACGCCGTCCACCCGCGCGCCGCGGCAACGGTGGCCGACGTCGCTGTGCAGGTGGTAGGCGAAGTCGATCGGCGTCGCGCCGACCGGCAGCTCCAGCACGCGCGCCTGCGGCGTCAGCACGAAGATGCGGTCGTCCAGCGTCGCCGATTTGAGCTTCTCCACCCATTCGCGCTGGATTTCCTCCTGGCCGACGACGGCGTCGGCGACGTCCGACTTCCACGCCAGCAGCTGGCGCAGCCAGGCGATTTTCTCGTCGTACTTCTGGCCGGCGAAGTTCGAACCGCCCTCCTCCTTGTAGCGCCAGTGCGCCGCCACGCCGTACTCGGCGAAGCTGTGCATTTCGTTGGTGCGGATCTGCACCTCGAGCGGACGGCCGTCGTCGGCCGTCACCACCGTGTGCAGCGACTGGTAGCCGTTCGGCTTGGGCCGCGAGATATAGTCGTCGAATTCCTTGGGGATCGGCGTCCAGATGTTGTGCACCACGCCGAGCACGGTATAGCAGGTCTTGACGTCGGCGACGATGACGCGGAAGGCGCGCACGTCGTACAGCTCGGTGAAATCGAGTTCCTTGCCGCGCATCTTGCTCCAGATGCTGTAGATGTGCTTGGGCCGGCCGAACACCTCGGCCTGGATGCCGGCGCCGGCCAGCTCGCTCTGCAGGCGCAAGATCGCCGACGAGACGAAGCCCTCGCGCATCATGCGTTTTTCCTCGAGCATCTTGGCGATGCGCTTGTAGGCCTCCGGCTCGATGAAACGGAACGACAGGTCTTCCAGCTCCCACTTCAACTGCCAGATGCCGAGCCGGTTGGCCAGCGGCGCGTACAGGTCCAGCGTCTCCCGGCCGTAGGCGCGGGTGGTTTCGTTGAACAGCTTGTGGTCGGCGTAATAGCGCAGCGTCATCACACTCGAGGCCAGCCGCACCAGCACCACGCGCATGTCGGTGGCCATCGCCAGCAGCATCTTGCGCAGCGTTTCCACCTGGGCCACGGCCAGCAGCGCGGCGTTCTTGCCGCGCCCGCCGGCGCCTTGCTGGCCCTGGGTCAGCGCGCGCAGCCGGATCAGCTGGCGCACGCCGGTGACCAGGTCGCACACCTGCTGGCCGAAGCGCGGCGCGATCGTCGGCGCCTGCGTCGAGTCGAGCAAGGTCAGCTCGAACATCAGCCCGGCGATGCGGGTTTCGGCGTCGCTGCGCAGAAACGCCAGCGTGTTGGCCACGCCGACCGAAAACTCCAGCGCCGGCTGGCCGCTGGTGCCGGTCTTGTCGCCGTACATCTCGCTGGCGTACTCGAAGGCGGCCAGCACGCGCGCGCCGTCGGCCTCGCTCAAGCCCTGCACCAGTTGCTCGGTGGTTGCGCTCGCGAGCGCCGAAATGGACACCATGGCCCGCCTAACGCTGCGCCGCGACGACGACGATTTCGACCAGGCAGGCCGGGTCGGCCAGTGTCGACTCGACCGTCGCGCGCGGCGGCGTGTGGCCGGCGGCGACCCAGTCGTCCCATACCTCGTTCATGCCGGCGAAGTGCGCCATGTCGGCGAGGTAGATCTGGCAGCTCAGGATGCAGGTCTTGTCGCTGCCGGCCTCGGCCAGCAGGCGGTCGACGTGGCCCAGCACCTCGCGCGTTTGCCCGACGATATCGGCGGCGGTGTCCTCGGCGATCTGGCCGGCCAGGTACACGGTGCTATTGTGGATTGCCACTTCGGACAGGCGTTTTCCTACGTACAGTCGTTTGATTTCCATGCTATTTCTCTTCATTGTTACGGGTTAAATCGGTACGGATGTCAAGCCGCGCCCCGGGCCATACAAGGCCGGCTTAGCGGCCCAGCAAAAACCGGCGCGCGATGGCGATCTGGTCCTCGTGCGTAAAGGTCGGCGCGTGGCCGACGCCGGCGATTTCGACCAGTTGCGCCTTCGGCCCGCGCCCGGCCATGATGGCGGCGGTCTCGCGCGACAACAGATCGGAGTCGGCGCCGCGCACCAGCAGCGTCGGGCAGCGCACGGCGTCGTAGGCGGCCCACAGCATCGCCTCGTCGGCCTTGGCCGACTCCGGCGTGGCCGAACGGAACGGCAGCGCCAGCCCCATATCGTAGTGCCGTATCCATTGCCCGTCCTTGTCTTGACGCAACACGTCGGACGCCAGCTTGTACCACTCCCGCTCGCTGTGTTCGCCGAAGGTCTGCGAGACGTCGCGGATGAATTTGGCGCCCGCCTCGAAGCTTGGAAAGCGCAGATCCTGGCCGATGTAGTCGCCGATGCGCTGCAAGGCCTCGGGGGCCAAGGTGGGGCCGATGTCGTTCAAAATCAAGCGTTCGACCGGACTGTCCGGCAGCGACGCCAGGCCCAGGCCGATCAAGCCGCCCATCGAGGTGCCGAACCAGGCCACGCTTTGGCGCTCGCCGTCGGCCAGCACGCGCGCCAGCAAGGTGACCATGTCGCTGACGTATTGCGGCACCCGGTACAACTGCGGGTTGCGCAACCAGCCGGAGCGGCCGCGCCCGACGACGTCGGGGCAGACCACGCGGAAGTCGGCCGCCAGCGCGCGCGCCAGGTTGTCGAAATCGTCCGACACGCGCGTGACGCCATGGACGCACACCAGCACGTTCGGGTTGTCCGCCTCGCCCCATTCCTTGTAGGCCATGTGGTGCAAGCCGGCCGGGGACAGGCACTGGACTGACTTTATTTTCGCTTCGATCATGCCGCTTCCTTGTGAGATGCGTATTTGTCGCCAACTACGCAGGGTGAATCGCGTGACAGTAAATGCGTGACGCGTGCACATGTGCGCCATTTTACCGGGCGTTGCCCTTAAAATCATAGGGCAGCGTGACTTTGGGTAGCAATCCAGCATCTTCCACTCACAGAGGACTCCATGACAAGCACTATGTTAAGCGGCAAGACCGCCCTGATAACCGGCTCCACCTCCGGCATCGGCCTGGGCCTGGCCCGCTCGCTGGCCGCCGAGGGCGCCAACATCCTGTTCAACGGCTTCGGCGACGCCGCCGAAATCGAGCGCCTGCAAGTGGCCGTGGCCAAGCAATTCGGCGTGCGCACCGCCTACCACAACGCCGACATGTCGAAGCCGGCCGAGATCGAGGCGATGGTCAAGTTCGCCGACGCCACCTTCGGCGGCGTCGACGTGCTGGTCAACAACGCCGGCATCCAGTTCGTCGCCAACGTCGAGGACTTCCCGGTCGAGAAATGGGACGCCATCCTCGCCATCAACCTCAGCTCGGCCTTCCACACCTCGCGCCTGCTACTGCCGCAAATGAAGGCGCGCAACTGGGGCCGCATCATCAACCTGGCGTCGGTGCACGGCTTGGTGGCGTCGGCGCAGAAATCGGCCTACGTCGCCGCCAAGCACGGCCTGATCGGCCTGACCAAGGCCACCGCGCTGGAGACGGCGCACACCGGCGTGACGGTGAACGCCATCTGCCCCGGCTTCGTACTCACGCCGCTGGTGCAAAAGCAGGTCGACGACCGCGCCGCCAAGGACGGCACCGGCGTCGACGAGGCCAAGAAGGCGCTGCTGTCGGAAAAGCAGCCGTCGGGCGAATTCGTCTCGCCGGAGGAATTGGGCGCGCTAGCCGTGTTCATGTGCAGCGACGCCGCCAGGCAGGTACGCGGCGTGGCGTGGAACATGGACGGCGGCTGGGTCGCGCAGTAGGTTTTTTTGGGGAGGGGGTGAAGCGTACGCGTCAACCGCCCCCCCCCCGGGCTCGGACCTTCCCGCCTTGGCGCGAAGGGTCTGTCCCGGCTCTTTGCCGTTGGTTTGAAATAGCGCCGACGGCGCGCACTGCGGTTATCCACAATTGTGTCAAACCGCCCGCGGCGTGATCATGAAGTCTCTAGCCGGGAGACAATCATGAAAAAACCATTCTATAAAATCCTCTACATTCAAGTCCTGTTCGCCATCGTGTGCGGTGTGCTGCTGGGCGTGTTTTACCCCACCAACGCCGTCGACATGAAGCCGCTCGGGGACGGGTTCATCAAGCTGATCAAGATGATCATCGCGCCGGTGATTTTCTGCACCGTCGTCTCCGGCATCGCCGGCATGCAAGACATCAAAAAAATCGGCCGCGTCGGCGGCAAGGCCCTGCTCTACTTCGAAGTCGTCTCGACCATCGCCCTGGCCATCGGCCTGATCGTCGCCAACCTGCTGCAACCGGGCGCCGGCTTCAACGCCAACCCGGCCACGCTCGACACCAAGGCCATCAGCCAGTTCACCGACAAGGCCAAGACCCAGAGCACCACCGATTTCGTCATGAACATCATCCCAAACACGGTCGTCGACGCCTTCGCCAAGGGCGACATCCTGCAGGTGCTGCTGATCGCCATCCTGTTCGGCTTCGCGCTGTCGATTCTGGGCGACAAGGGCCGCCCGGTGGCCAAGCTGGTCGACGACGTGGCGCACGCCTTCTTCGCCATCGTCAACATCGTCATGAAAGCGGCCCCGATCGGCGCGTTCGGCGCCATGGCCTTCACCATCGGCAAATACGGCCTGGCCTCGCTGCTGCCGCTGGCCAAGCTGATGGGTTCCTTCTACCTGACCTGCTTCCTGTTCATCTTTGTCGTGCTGGGCACGATCGCCAAAATGACCGGCTTCTCGATCGGCCGCTTCCTGCTCTACATCAAGGAAGAACTGCTGATCGTGCTCGGCACCAGCTCGTCGGAAAGCGCGCTGCCTGCCCTGATGACCAAGCTGGAAAAACTCGGTTGCTCGAAACCCGTGGTCGGCCTGGTGGTGCCAACCGGCTACTCCTTCAACCTGGACGGCACCAACATCTACATGACCATGGCGGCCCTGTTCGTGGCCCAGGCCACCAACACCGACCTGACGCTGATGCAGCAACTAACCATCCTCGGCGTGGCGATGCTGACCTCGAAGGGCGCCTCCGGCATCACCGGCGCCGGCTTCATCACGCTGGCCGCGACCCTGGCCGTGGTGCCAACGATCCCGGTGGCCGGCATGGCCTTGATCCTCGGCATCGACCGCTTTATGAGCGAATGCCGCGCCATCACCAACTTCATCGGCAACGGCGTCGCCACCGTGGTCGTCTCGAAGTGGGAAAAGGAACTCGACGTCGAACGGATGCACCGCGAACTGGCCAACCCTAGCCATGCCACAGCCCACGCCGTGCCGCTGGCGGCGCCGGTGGCCGTCAAGCACGTTCGCGCCGCGTAATAGAGAAGGCGGCGCGCCAGCGGCGCGCTGGCGTAACAAGGCAATAAAAAAAGGCAGCGGATTGTTCCGCTGCCTTTTTTATTGCGCGCCGTTTTTACACGCCGCTGACGTCCAGCTCGGCGCCGCTGGCGGCGGCGATTTCCTCTTTCGTCACGCCCGGCGCCAGCTCAATCAGCTTCAGCCCGGCCGGCGTGACTTCGATCACGCCCAGGTCGCTGATGACCAGGTCGACCACGCCGACGCCGGTCAGCGGCAAGTCGCATTGCTTGAGCAGCTTGTGCGAGGTGCTGCCGTCCTTGGCGGTGGCGACGTGTTCCATCAACACCACCACGCGCTTGACGCCGGCCACCAGGTCCATCGCGCCGCCCATGCCCTTGACCATTTTGCCCGGTATCATCCAATTGGCCAGGTCGCCCTTTTCCGACACCTGCATCGCGCCCAGGATGGCCAGGTTGATTTTGCCGCCGCGGATCATGCCGAACGAGTCGGCCGAGCTGAAGTAGGCCGCGCCCGGCAGCGCCGTCACGGTCTGCTTGCCGGCGTTGATCAGGTCGGCGTCGACTTCGGCGTCGACCGGGAACGGGCCGATGCCCAGCAAGCCGTTCTCCGATTGCAGGAACACCTCCATATTGGCCGGCACGTAGTTCGCCACCAGGGTCGGCAAACCGATGCCCAGGTTCACATAGAAGCCGTCCTGCAGCTCTTTCGCCGCGCGCGCGGCCATTTCATCACGAGTCCATGCCATAGTAATCTCCGTCTTTCTTATTAGTTGGCGCGCACGGTGCGCTGTTCGATGCGCTTTTCCGGGTTCGCGTTGACGACGATGCGGTGCACGAAAATGCTCGGCGTGTGGACGTCGTCGGGATCGATCTCGCCGATCTCGACCAGCTTCTCGACTTCGACGATGGTGATCTTGCCGGCCATCGCCACGTTCGGATTGAAGTTGCGCGCCGTTTTGCGGTAGACCAGGTTGCCGGCGCGGTCGGCCATGTAGGCTTTCACCAGTGACACGTCGGACACCAGGCTGCGCTCCATCACGTATTGCTCGCCGTCGAATTCGCGGATTTCCTTGCCGTCGGCGACGATGGTGCCGACCCCGGTTTTGGTAAAGAAGGCCGGGATGCCGGCGCCGCCGGCGCGCAGCTTCTCGGCCAGCGTGCCCTGCGGCGTGAATTCCAGCTCCAGTTCGCCGGCCAGATACTGGCGCGCGAATTCCTTGTTTTCCCCGACGTAGGAGGCGATCATCTTCTTGATCTGGCGCGTCGTCAACAACTGGCCCAGGCCGAAGCCGTCGACGCCGGCGTTGTTCGAAATGGCGGTCAGATTGCTGACGCCGGAGTCGCGCAGCGCCTCGATCAGCGCCTCGGGAATGCCGCACAGGCCGAAGCCGCCGACCGCGATCGTCTGGCCGTCTTTGACAATACCGGCCAGCGCCGACGCGGCGTCAGGATAAACTTTATTCATACGTGTCCCTTTTCTTTTGTTAAGCTGTGTCGTGTCCGGTTGTAGCGTATCAGCATAAAATACGAGAAGGAAAAGCACAATACCGTAGAACTACCGGCCTTCCAGCGTTCCTTACCTTAACAGAATTGATTTCGCGCCCGATGAATGTTCCGCAAACTACGATCGACTATGAAACGATTTTTCTGCACGCGCCGGTCGGCATGTGTATTTCGGAAAACCGCATCATCCAGACCTGCAACGAGGCGCTGGCGGCCATGTTCGGCTACGCCCGCGCGCAACTGGTCGGGCAGTCGTTCCGGGTGCTGTACCCGACGATGGACGAGTTCCTGCGCACCGGCGACCGCATCATTCCGATCATGAACGCCAAGGGGCGCTATTCGGACGAGCGCATCATGCGCCGCGCCAACGAGGAATTGTTCTGGTGCCACGTCAGCGGCCACGCGCTGGTGCCCAGGCAGCCGCTGGGCGCCGGTATCTGGACGTTCGAGGATGTCAGCGAAAAGCGCCCGGTGACGGCCGAGCTGACCCCGCGCGAACGGGAAATCGCCGCCCTCTTGGTCGAGGGGAAAACCAGCAAGCTGATCGCGCGGCAGATCGACCTGAGTCCGCGCACGGTGGAAATGCACCGCGCCAAATTGATGCGCAAGTTCGCCGCGGCCACGTCGTCGGAGCTGGTGCACAAGCTGGTCGGGTTGCAAACGCCGCGCTGACCGGGTCCACACCAAGGACGCCACCCCGGGGTTATATCCTAAGGCCTGACCCCGGCTCCCGCCATTGGTTTTGGCGACTGTCGCGGCGTCGTTGGAAATCCACCATTTTACAAGGCGGTCATGCCGCCGTCGGCGGAGATGATGGCGCCGTTGATGAAGTGCGAGTCTTCCCCGGCCAGCAGCAGCAGCAGGCCGTCGAGGTCTTCCGGCTTGCCCGGGCGCTTGTGCGGCAGCGTCTCGATCAGCTTCTTGCCCTGGTCGCTGGAGAAATAGTCCTCGTTGATCTCGGTCGAGATGTAGCCCGGGCAAATGGCGTTGGTGTTGATGCCGTACTTGCCCCATTCCACCGCCATGGCCTTGGTCATGTGCACCATGCCGGCCTTGCTCATGCAGTACACGCCGATTTGCGGCAGCACGTGCAGCCCCGCCATCGAGGCGATGTTGATGATGCGGTGCTGCTTTTTCGGGTCGCCCTTGGCGCGCGCGATCATGCGCTTGGCCGTTTCCTGCGCCACGAAGAAGGAGCCGCGCAGGTTGGTGTCCATGACGAAGGCGTAGTCCTCGGGCGTCACGTCGACCAGCCGCTGCGTCGTCGAGACGCCGGAATTGTTGACCAGGATGTCGATCGCCCCCGCCTCCGTCTCGGCGTGGGCGATGGCCGACTTGATGCTGGCGTAGTCGGTCACGTCCAGCGCCACCACGTGGGCGGCACCGCCGTCGGCCTCGATCTCGGCGCGCAACTCCTTCAAGCGCTCGGTGCGGCGCGAGGCCAGCACCACTTGCGCGCCGGCCTGGGCCAGCACTTTCGCGAAACGCGCGCCAAGACCGCTGGAGGCGCCGGTGATCAGGGCAATCTTGCCCTCAAAGTTCACTTCAATGCCCACGAGCTACTCCCTGTATTGTTTTTTGATAAAAATATGATGCAGCGTGCCTGCCGGCGCGGGGGCGACAGCGCCGCGCCGCCTATGCCACAGTAAACGCAATCATTACACAAATTATCAGGATTAGATTGCGGCGTCTAATAATGTCCCTCAAAATGGCGCCAAAGTTGCATTCCGCCCTAAAAACAAGCACACTCGTGCTTAAATTTTCTTTTACCACGACGAGACCATGACACAGCCTAATAATATTGTTGAACAGTACGGCCCCCGCGACACGATGGAATACGACGTCGTCGTTGTCGGCGGCGGCCCCGCCGGCCTGGCTGCGGCCATCAAACTGAAGCAGCTGGCCGCCGAAAAAGGCCAGGACGTTTCGGTATGCGTACTGGAAAAAGGCGGCGAACTGGGCGCGCACATCCTGTCGGGCGCCATCATGGACCCGAGGGCGCTCACCGAGTTGATCCCGAACTGGAAGGAACTGGGCGCGCCGCTCCACACCGAGGTGACGGAAGACCGCATTTTATTCCTCACCGAAACCAAAGCCATCAAAACGCCGAACTTCGCCGTGCCGGCCTGCTTTGAAAACCACGGCAACTACATCGTCTCGCTGGGCAACGTGGTGCGCTGGATGGGCCAGCAGGCCGAAGCGCTGGGCGTGGAGATCTTCCCCGGCTTCGCCGCCGCGGAAATCCTGTACAACGACGACGGCTCGGTCAAGGGCGTGGCCACCGGCAATATGGGCGTCAAGCGCGACGGCCAGCCCGGCCCCGACTTCCAGCTGGGCATGGAACTGCACGCCAAGTACACGCTGTTCGCCGAAGGCGCGCGCGGCCACCTGGGCAAGCAATTGATGACGAAGTACGACTTGAACAAGGGCAAGGACCCGCAGTCCTACGGCATCGGCATCAAGGAATTGTGGGAAATCGACCCGTCCAAGCACACGCCGGGCCTGGTGATCCACTCGACCGGCTGGCCGCTCGACAGCAAAACCTACGGCGGCTCCTTCCTGTACCACATGGAAAACAACCAGGTGATGGTCGGCTACGTGGTTGGCCTGAACTACGAAAACCCGTACCTGTCGCCGTACGAGGAATTCCAGCGCTACAAGACGCATCCGGCCATCAGTACCTTCTTCGAGGGCGGCAAGCGGATTTCCTACGGCGCCCGGGCGATCACCGCCGGCGGCCTGCAAGCGCTGCCGAAACTGGTGTTCGCGGGCGGCGCGCTGATCGGCTGCGACGCCGGCTTCCTCAACATGAGCCGCATCAAGGGCAGCCACGCGGCCATCAAATCCGGCATGCTGGCGGCCGAGGCGGCCTTCGGCGCGCTCGGCGCCAAGCGCCAGCACGACGAACTGGCCGCCTACCCGGTGGCGTTCGAACAATCCTGGCTGCACGAGGAATTGCACGTCGCGCGCAACGTCAAGCCTTGGCTGTCGCGCGGCTTGTACCTGGGCAGCGTGATGACGGCGATCGACCAGATGATTTTCCGCGGCAAGGCGCCGTGGACCTTGCGCCACAGCCACGGCGACCACGAGTGCCTGAAGCCGGCGGCGCAGTGCAAGCCCATCGTCTATCCCAAGCCGGACGGCAAGCTGACCTTCGACAAGATGTCGTCGGTGTTCATCTCCAACACCAACCACGCCGAAGACCAGCCTATCCATCTGACGCTGCGCAACGCCAGCGTGCCGGTCGACGTCAACCTGGCCACCTACGCCGGTCCCGAGGCGCGCTACTGCCCGGCCGGGGTGTACGAGTTCGTCAAGACCGACGAGGGCAAGGACCGCCTGCAGATCAACGCGCAAAACTGCGTGCACTGCAAGACCTGCGACATCAAGGACCCGACCCAGAACATCGTCTGGGTCACGCCGGAAGGCGGCGGCGGCCCCAACTACCCTAATATGTAAGATGTAATGTAGCAAGCTGCGCGGCGCCCGGCGGGGCCGCGCCCGCCCCCTCCCCCGTTTTTTTCACCTGTGTCCGCCGCTTGACGCAGCGCATCGGCTTTCACCGAATTTCCCAAAAGCATTTAATTGCTGTTACAGTTAGCCTATTCCCCCCCAACTTTGCATGGCCGCACTCCCGATGCTGAGTCTCCACACCAACACCGTCGCGTTGTACGCACGCAGCTCGCTTGCGCGCAGCCAAGGCAGTTTATCGACCGCCATGACGCGCCTGGCCACCGGCTACCGCGTCAACTCGGCCATGGACGACGCCGCCGGCCTGCAAATCGCCACCCGCCTGCGGACCCAGACCAGCGGCATGGCCGTGGCCATGCGCAACGCCCAGAACAACATTTCCATGCTGCAAACGGCCGACGGCGCGCTGCGCGACGGCACCGACCTGCTGATCCGCATGAAGGATTTGGCCACCCTGGCCGCCGACGCCTCGGCGTCGGCGCAGGACAGGAACGCCATGCAGGCCGAATTTGGCGCGCTCAGCCAACAGCTGAGCAATATCTCCGGCAACACCACATTCGGCGGCGCCAAGATACTCTTGGGCGACACCAGCGTCGAACTGGCGGCCGCCGGCGGCGCCCGGGGGAGGTAAGCAACCAATTCGCCTACACCCGCAGCACCACCCCCCCCAAACCCCCCCCCCCCCCCCCCCCCCCCCCCCCCCCCCCCGCCCCCCCCCCCCCCCCCCCCCCCCCCCCCCCCCGCCGGCGCGCTGGCCACGGCCAACGCCCTGCTTGCCAGCGCCGTCGCCAACGACGCCAGCGCGTCCACGCCCGCCACCGTCGCCGCCGTCGCGGCGGCGGCGACGGTGGCGGCGGTAGCCAGCCAGACCGCCGCGTCGACCCTGGCGTATTCGGCGGCGGCCACGGCGGCCGCCGCCAAGGGCACCTTCTCCGCCGCGGTCGACTACCAGATCGGCGCGACCTCCGGCGACCTCATGTCCTTCGACTTTTCCATCCGCCTCGACGCGATGCACGCCGCCCTGCACGCCGCCGCCTCGACCTACAATACCTTCGGCATCGCCAGCGCCGACGCCGGCGCCGGCACCGACCTGACACTGCCCGGTTCGGCCTCGGCCAGCATCGACACATTGCGCGCCGCGCTCGACGCCGTCGCCGCCGCCCGCTCGGAAATGGGCGCCGTCGGCAACCGCCTGGGCCGGGTGCTCGGCAACCTGTCCAACATCAGCGACAACACCCGGGCCGCCAGCGGGCGCGTCATGGACGCCGACTTCGCCCAGGAGAGCGCCGCCATGACTTCCAGCCAAATGTTGCTGCGCGCGGGCGGCAGCATGCTACAGCGCAGCAACGGCATGTCCTCGATCATCATGGCACTGTTGCAATAAAGCGCGCGCCGCCCGCCGGGCCGGAAAGGCGCTTGGAAACTATTTTTAAAAATTTCTTCAAAGCATTTAATAAGTTTCGCGGGACGGTCGTCTTGTACTTGGGAGAGCAGGAAGATTCGATGCTCCGAACCGAACCCACCTACCAGGAGTTACTCATGCTTAGCCTTCACACCAACAACGCTTCCCTGTCCGCCCAGTCCTCGGTCGCCAAAACCCAGCAAACCCTGTCGACAGCGATGACGCGCCTGAGCACTGGCTTCCGCATCAACTCCTCGATGGACGACGCCGCCGGCCTGCAAATCGCCACCCGCCTGAAAGCGCAAACCAGCGGCATGGCGATGGCGATGCAAAACACCCAGAAAAGCACCTCGATGCTGCAAACCGCCGACGGCGCGCTGAACGAAGTGTCGAACATGCTGGTGCGCATGAAAGACCTGGCAACCCAGGCGGCCGACGTGTCCTCGACAACCAGCGACAAAACCGCGATGCAAGCCGAATTCGACGCGCTGACGACGGAAATCACCAACGTCATGGGCAACACCACGTTCGGCGGCACCAAATTGCTGACCGGCGGCACCCTCGGCACGGCCGCCGTCAACTTCCAGATTGGCGCCACCACCGGCGAACAAATGAGCGTCGACTTCTCCACCGAAATGGGCGCCATCACCACCGCCACGGCAGCGTCGAACACCGGCACCTCGATTTCCAGCACCGCCAACGCGACCATCGACTTGCTCGACGCCTCGATCGCCGCCGTCAGCACGGTGCGCTCGCACATTGGTGCGACCAACAACCGCCTGGACCACATCAACACCAACTTGATGAACATCAGCAACAACACCAAAGCCGCCAGCGGCCGCATCATGGACACCGACTTCGCGACCGAAAGCTCGACCATGACGTCCAGCCAAATGCTGCTGCAAGCCGGTACCGCCATGCTGAAGCAAAGCAACAGCATGTCGTCGATGGTCATGTCCCTGCTGCAATAATGGTTCAAGATTCCTGACGCGGCGACGCGCGGGTCCACCAAGAGCCAACCCTTCAACCGGTTGGCTTTTTTTTACCCCTTACCTCTGGGGGAATGGCGATGGCGATAGACAGAATTCCCTTGATCAACCTGGCGCCGATGCTCACGCAACGCCTCGACATGAGCAACGTGACGGCGCTGGCGCCGGCCAGCGTGGCGGCGCTGGCGCAACTGGCGGCCTATACGCCGGAACTGCCGGCCGCCGGCGCCGGCGTGCCGGCCCACGGCCAGCAGGCTTTCGGCGGCGCGCCCGCCGCCGGCGCGGGCGCCGACGCCACCCCGCACGACACCAGCGCGATGCAGGTCAACCAACTGTTTTTTTCACGCCAGCTGGTCTGGCAGGCGCCCAACCCCGCCACGCTGGCGGCGTCCTGGCGCGTCATGGTCAGGACCTACGGCGAGCAGCGCGCTGCGTTGCAGGAACAGGCGCGCGGCCAGCACGTGCCGGGCAACCTTTTCATGGCCGAGCAAAACCCGGCGGCGCTGCGCGAAGCGGCGCGCCCGCCCCTGATCATGGACGCCGAAGCCTGGCGCTTCGCGGTGTACGGCTGGGCCGGCCAAAGGCTGATGCTGCGCGTGCTGGCCGGCGACCCGGACGAGGACGACGCACCGAAGCGGCGCCACGGCAAGGTCGCGCTGCGCCTGGAACTGGTGCTGGCCGACCTGGGCCGGGTGATGATTCAAATGGAGGCGATGGCCGACGGCATCCTGCTGGAGCTGGCGGCGCCCGACCCGGCCGCGCAGCAGTTGCTGCGGCGCATGCTGCCAGAGCTGGTCGAGGCGATCGGCCGCTCCGGCCTGCGCATCTTGCGCTGCCGCATAGGCCGCGAGCTGCAATCGGCGCGCGTGCACAACAATTATCCGATGCAGGCCGCGGCCGCCTCGCTGTCGCTGCCGGTGTTCCGCGCCATGGCCGAGGTGGCGCTGCTGCTGTCGCGCGAGGCGGCGGCGCCGGACTATGCGGCGCTCGAACAGGACGCCGACACGGTGTTGCAGCAGCAGCGGGAAGCGGAACCCGCGCCGCCGCCGGAGCCGCTCACCTTGATGGTGGAACAGAGCCTGCCGCGGCAGGAGGCGCCGGCGCTGGAACCGGACCTGGCGCCGGACTTGCTGCTGGAAGCCGAGCTGGAGGCGGAAATCGAAGCGTCGATGCAGCTGGAGCTCGACTTGGGCTTGCCGCCGCCGCCGCCGCGCCGGGCGGCCGACGACCAGGCCGCCGGCGTTTGACGGCGCCGGCGCGCCGCGTACGCCTAACCACAGCTGGGGCACAGAGCCGGGGTCCGACCCCGCGGGTCCGCCCCCGGCGTTAAGCCTGGGTGCGAGGCGGCCCCTTAGCCGACGGTGCCGATGATGCTCACTTCGCGGTTTTCCGGTATTTCGTTGTACGACAGCACGTGCAGGCCGGGCGCGAACAGGCGCGCGTAACGCGCCAACAGCGGGCGGATCTGCGGCAGCACCAGCAGCAGCGGCGGGGTGGCCTGCTGCTTCATCTGCTCGCGCGCCACCGGCATGTTCAGTTGTAGCTGCGACAACAGGTGCGGGTCGATCGGGTAGTTGTCGAGCGCCACCTTGCCACTCTGGCGGGCCTGGTTCAGCGAACCGAGCAACATGTTCTCCAGCTCGCCGCCAAGGTTGAACGCCTGCATCTCGGCGCGCTGGCCGAACAGGCCGCCGACGATTTGCCGGCGCAGCGCGCAGCGCACCTCGGCCGCCAGCAGAATCGGGTCCTTGGTGGTCTCGGCGCTGTCGAGCAGCGTCGTGGCGATCGACACGATGTCCTTGAGCGAGACGTTTTCAGCCAGCAGCACGCGGAACACCCGCAGCAGCTGGGTGTGCGTCAGCGCCTTCTCCAGCGCGCCCGACAGCTTCGGCGACAGCGCCGTCAGCCGCTCCAGCAGCGCCGGCACGTCTTCGTGGCGGAACAGTTCCGGCAGGTATTCGCGGACCATTTTCGACACGTGCGTGGCGATCACGCTGGGCGCCTCGATGACCTGGTAGCCCAGGCCCAGCGCGTGGGCCTTCTCGCCCACCTCGATCCAGGTCACCGGCATGCCGTAGGCCGGCTCGATGCCGGGAATGCCGTCCAACTGGCCGTAGACGTTGGGCGACGGGATCGCCATCAGGCGGTCCGCCATCACCTCGGCCTGGGCCACCACGCTGCCGCTGAGAACGATCGAATACTGCGACGGCTTCAGCGCCAGGTCGTCGCGCACGCCGATCGGCGGCAGCAGCAGGCCGAGCGCCTCGCTCAGGCTCTGGCGCACGCCCTTGATGCGCTTGTTCAGCGGCTCGCCCTGGCTCTTGTCGATCATGCCGACCAGCTTGTAGCCCAGCGCCACCGAGATCGGTTGCACCGCCGGCAGTTGCGGCCAGTCCAGGTCGGGCACGCGGTCGTCGCGCAGCGCCGCCTCGATCGCCGCCATATTCGCCAGGTCGGGCGCCTTGACGCGCTGGCTCAGGCGCCAGGCGACGAAGGCCAGCACCGCCGCGAAGGCCATGAACATCAACCACGGCATGCCCGGGATCAGCGCCAGCGCCACCATCATGCCGGAGGCGCTGAAGATCACCGTCGGCGAGGTCAGCACCTGGCCGGCGACCTGCTGCTCGAAGTCGCCCGAGTCGCTGATGCGCGTCACCAGGATGGCGGCGGCGGCCGACAGCAGCAGCGCCGGGATCTGCGCCACCAGGCCGTCGCCGATGGTCAACAGCGCGTATTGGCTGAAGGCGTCGCCGAACGACAGGTCGTGCATAATCGAGCCGATGGCCACGCCGCCGACCATGTTGATGATCAAAATCAGGATGCTGGCGACGGCGTCGCCGCGCACGAACTTCGAGGCGCCGTCCATGGCGCCGTAGAAGTCGGCCTCGGCGGCGACGTCGAGGCGCCGCATCTGCGCCTTTTCCTGGTTGATCAGGCCGGCGTTCAGGTCGGCGTCGATGGCCATCTGCTTACCCGGCAGCGCGTCCAGCGTGAAGCGCGCCGAGACCTCGGAGATGCGCTCGGCGCCCTTGGTGACGACGGCGAAGTTGATGATCATCAAGATCACGAAGACCACGATACCGACGACGAAATTGCCGCCGATGACGACGTTGCCGAACGCTTCGATCACCTGCCCGGCCGCGCCGGTGCCGGTGTGGCCGTGCAGCAGCACCACCCGGGTCGAGGCGACGTTTAGCGTTAGGCGCATCATCGTCGTCGCCAGGATCACCGTCGGGAACACCGAGAAGTCCAGCGGCCGCTTGGCCGAGACGCTGACCAGGATGACGATCAGGGCCAGCACGATGTTGAACGTGAACAGCACGTCGAGCAGCACCGGCGGCAGCGGCAGGATAATCATCGCCAATATCACCAGCAGGAACAGTGGCGTAGCGAACTTGTGGCGGCGCAGCTCGGCGACCATTCGGTTCAGGAAATTCATCTCGGAGAGACCTCACTCAGGTGAGATGGCACGGCCACCTCGTTGGGAAATGGGGGCTGGGCAGTGCGCTGCCCAGTTCGAAAAGCCTGCAATTGCAGCACGTAGTTCAGCACCTGCGAGACGGCCTGGTACAACTGCACCGGGATCTGCTGCTGCACCTGGCTGGTGTGGTAGATCGCCCGCGCCAGCGGCGCCAGTTCGAGCGTCTCGATGCCGTGCTCGCGCGCCACCTGGCGGATGAACAGCGCCATCTCATCGACGCCCTTGGCGACGACGAACGGCGCCTCGGCGCGGCCGGCGTCGTACTTCAGCGCCACCGCGTAATGCTCCGGGTTGACGATCACCACGTCGGCCGTCGGCACCGTCTTGCGCACGCTGCGCCGGCTGATCTGCTGCTGCAGCTGGCGGATGCGCTGGCGCACCTCGGGCCGGCCCTCGCTGGTCTTGTGCTCCTCCTTCAACTCCTGCTTGCTCATGCGCTGGCCCTTGGCGAAGAAGAAGGCCTGGGCCGGCACGTCGACCACCGCGAAGATGACGAACACCGCGCACAGCGACATCAGGCCGTCGAGCATCAGGCCGGCGCCCTGCGCCATCGCCACCTGCAGCGGCGCGTGCTGCAGGCGCACGTAGGCGCCGACGGTGTCGCGCCCGACGTGCACCAGCACCCAGCCCAGCACGCCGGCCTTGGCCACCGAGGTGGCCAGCTCGAACGCGTGCTTGCCGCCGAACAGGCGGCCGAGGTTCTTGGCCGGGCTGAGCCGCTCCATCTTCGGCGCCCAGTGCTTGGTGCTGACCACCCAGCCGCCCGGCACCAGCGAACCGAGCACCACGAACAGCGGCACCACGAACAGCGGCAGCAGCATCGTCACCAGCAGCGACACCGAGCTGGCGAACACGCCCGAGAAGGCGTTGTCGAGCGTGCCGTCGCCGTCCAGCGGCAGGAAGGCCATGGCGAACAGCGCGCGGAAGTCCTCCATGTAGCCCGGCAGCAGGAAGACGAACAGCTTCAGGCTGGCCAGGATGCCGATGGCGGTGGCCAGGTCGCGCGAGCGCACCACCTGGCCCTCCTCGCGCGACTTGCGCAGCTTCTGGTGGGAAGCCTTTTCGGTCTTGTCGCCGCCGCTCGCGTCAGCCATGGCCGGCCGCCCGCATCTGCTGCTGCAGCATCTCCAGCACCCGGTTGGTCATGCCGATGTAGTGCTCGGGCACGAAGCGGATGATTTCCACCAGCATTACCAGGCCGAACAGGGTGATCATCGAAAACCCCAGCGAAAACAGGTTCAGCGACGGCGCCACCCGGTTCAGGAAGCCGAAGCCGAGCTGCACCACCATGGTCGAGAAGACGATCGGGATCGCCAGCAGCATCGCCGCGGCGAAGATCCAGGAAACGTTGTAGGCCACCGTCTGCAGCAGCAGCGGGCCGTAGCCCTGCCCCAGCGGCCAGGCGTGGAAGCTGGCGCCGATGACGCCGGCGATCACCAGGTGGCCGTCGATGGTAAAAAAGACGATGATGCTGAGGATCGACAGCAGCGCCGAGACCACGTCCGACGAGGTGCCGTTGATCGGGTCGTTCATCACCGCCATCGAAAATCCCATCTGGCTCGACACCAGGTAACCGAGCACGCCGATGACCGACATGCTGAAGTGGAAGGCCAGCCCGAGCACGCCGCCGATCACCGCCTGCTCGACGGTGGCGACGAGCGCGTGCAGCGAAAACGGGTCGATCGGCCCGACCAGGCCGCGCGTCATCGGCAGCATGACGATCGCCAGCACCAGCGCAACGAGCACGCGCACCGTCACCGGCACCATCAGGTCGCCCAGCACCGGCGCCGCCGTCAGCATCGCCAAAATACGGCAAAACGGCCACCACAGGGCTGACAGGAACGGCAGCAACTGGTTGAAAACCTGTTCCATCGCGCGCTAGCCGACCAGGGTGCCGGCGCGTTGGAAGATCGACACGCAAAAGTCCATCAGGTAGCCGGCCATCCAGCGCCCGGCCAGTATCACCGCCAGCAGCGTGACCAGCAGGCGCGGCAGGAAACTCAGCGTCTGTT
This sequence comes from Janthinobacterium sp. CG_23.3, assembly GCF_046115965.1. Lineage (NCBI taxonomy): Bacteria > Pseudomonadati > Pseudomonadota > Betaproteobacteria > Burkholderiales > Oxalobacteraceae > Janthinobacterium > Janthinobacterium sp. CG_23.3. The sequence goes on from NZ_JBJXIB010000074.1 coordinate 19,004, forward strand.
CGTTGATTTGCGTTGCCGCCTGCACCAGCGCCACCAGCAGGCCGGTGATCAGGCCCGGCACCACCAGCACCACCACCAGCAGCATGACGATGCGCAGCGATTCGATGACCAGGTCGACGGCCACTTCCGGGGTCAGCATCTCAGTACGCCTGCACGCTGGTGACGAGGGTGTTGACGGTCAAGGTCCAGCCGTCGACGAGGACGAACAGCAGCAGCTTGAACGGCAGCGAAATGACCAGCGGCGAGAGCATCATCATGCCCATCGCCATCAGCACCGACGACACCACCAAGTCGATGATGAGGAAGGGGATGAACAGCATGCAGCCGATCTGGAAGGCAGTCTTGAGTTCGCTCAGCACGAAGGCCGCCAGCTTGACCGTAAACGCGTGCTCGGCCGGCTTGGTGGCGGCCGGCTCGCCGGCCAGGCGGGCAATCTGCGCCAGCGCCGCCTTGCTCGTTTGCGCCATCATGAAGCGCGACAGCGGCTTCTCGGCGATTTTCAGCGCCTCCTCCAGGCCGATCTTGTCGCGGTCGTAGGGGACGAAGGCCTCGCTCCAGATCTGTTCGCCGATCGGGCGCATCACCAGCAAGGTCAGGATCAGCGCGACGCCGGTGACGATGCGGTTGGGCAGGCCCTGCTGCAGGCCCAGGGCCTGGCGCAGCAGCGACAGCACGATGACGAAGCGGGTAAAGCTGGTCATCATCATGACCATCACCGGCAGCAGCCCGAGCAGGGTCATGATGACCAGGATCTGCGTCTTCACGGTCAGCTCGGTCTTGGCGCCGGGGACGATGCCGCCCAGCAAATCCACCGGCGCCGCCGCGCCGGCCGGGCCGGCGTACAGCGCCGCGCCCAGCAGGGCCAGCGCCGCCAGCGCGGCCAGTCCGGCCCGACTGCGCGCGCGGCCGGTCAAGCCCAGCGTCATGACGTCATCATGTCGAGGTTGAGGCCGTCCAGGTCGATTACCTTCAAGCCGTAGTTCTCGCCGGCGACGACGACCTCGGCGCGGCCGATCGGCGTGCCGTTGACCTTGATCACCAGCGGTTCGCCGGCCAGCATGTCGAGTTCGATCACGCTGTCCGGGCCGATCGCCATCAATTCTTGCAGCGAAATGCGGGCCGAGCCGACCTCGAGCGTCAGGGTCACCGGGATCTTGCGCATCATTTGCGGGATGTCGCGCCGCGTGCGCGCCGGCGAGACGTCGCTGATGTCGCTGACCTGCTCGATGATCATGTCGTCGGCCAGGTCCCCCAGCATGTCGTCGCCCTGGTTGGTTTCGTTCATATTCATATTATTCGACATCTTCAAATGAGGTTAAACAGAGCTTGCCCTTGTGTTCCGACACCGCCGCCGTGAACAGGCGCGAATCGGCCAGCATGACGTCGGTGCGGTTCAGGCTGACGGGGATCACGTCGCCCACGCGCAGGTCGAACAGCGCGCCCAGCTGCACCTCCTTGCTGACCAGCCGGCCCTCCAGCGTCACCTGCAGCCGCGCGGCCAGCGGGCGCACGCTCTTCAGGGCCTTCTTGGCCTGCTCGCGCTCGGGCAGCAGGCCGTGCAAGACGTCGGCCATGGCGGCCTTGTCGAGCGCGAACCAGAACTGGCCGCCGATGCCGGCGCCGGCGGCGCCGTCGCTGACGCCGACGCCGACCACCCAGCTGCCGCGCGCCGGCGCCGTGCCGGGCGCGGCGGACAGTTCGGCGGCGGCGGGGATGCCCAGCGGCGCCGCCTTGTCCAGCGCGGCCAGGTTGTGGCGCACGCGCGCCAGCAGGGCGGCCACCATGTGTTGCCCAAGAACAACGGCAAGCCGTTCCTCGGTGGTGGTCACGCGCACCGTCTGCGGGTCCGGCGCGGCGGCCGCCTTGGCGCCGCTGCGCCCGTAACGCTGGTTGAGCACGCCCAGCAGCACTTGCCGTTCGAGCAGGAAGCCAATCTGGCCGTGCTGGTCGCCAAAGCTGAGCCAGCGTCCGCGCGGCGCCTCGCCGTCGATGCGGCTGAAGGCGACGGCGTCGACCTGGTAGGCGCCCCAGTAGCGCCGGCTCAGCGGCAGGCGCATGGCGCCCGCGAGGTCGTCGCGCAGTTGCGCGGCGAACACGTGCAGCAGGTGGACAGGGCGCCCCAGCAGGCAGGAATCGAGCACTTGGTGCTGCGGCGTGGAATCTGTCTTGGTTATATTGGTCATGGAATGGTCATGTCAGATCACGTCGGTGGCGAAGCAATTATACGGATCGCGCGAAATTCCGGCGGCAATTGTGATTGCCCTTGCCGGACCATTTAACGCATCGTAACTTAAAGTCCGATGATCTCGGAAGTAAACGATACATCAATTTGACGATTATTGCCACGCATCAATACCCACGGGGCAAATCACCCTTTACAATATAGTTGCCAGCAGGTAAGCTTGGAAGGATAAAATTCCGTCCCAGCCGTGCCGGCGAGCGCGTCGGCGATATGCCATTCGCGCGGCGATTTTAATTATCGATATTGCCGTGAATTTTTATTACCGTTGATTTACAGCAGGTTTATCATAGGCATGTCGTAGCTGACATTGCCGTGCCGCCGCCGGCATGGGCGGGGCCGGCCCCGGTCCATGTAAAAACGGGCTCAAGTTAAAAACGGGCTCAAGTGGCCGGCCGGGCGGCCGATAACGGCATGGGCGGCGCGGGCGCGGCGCCCATCCGCCCCCATCCACAACGCGCCGTCCCGCGCGCGCACCGACACCCCAGCGTGTCCGGGCGGCGCGGGCGGCAACCATGGCAGCGAACGTGACAAAAGAGGTCCAAGATGGCGAATGAACTGGCGGGTCTGATCAAGGCCGATTTGGCGGCGTTGCAAAACGCCGCCCACAACCTCGCCGCGCCCCAGGTGGCGCCGGCGGCCCTGCTCGACGGCAGCGCCGGCGCCGGCCCCTCGTTTTCGCAGAGCATGCAGGACGCGCTGGGGCGGGTCAACAACGACGACCGCATGGCGGCCGAGCGCATGAGCGAGGTCGACAGTGGCAAGAGCGACGACCTGGTCGGCGCCATGCTGGCCAGCCAGCAAGCCAGCCTGTCGTTTTCCATGCTGATGCAAGTGCGCAACAAGGTCATGGGCGCGGTTGATGAACTCATCAAGCTGCCCCTGTAAGCCGATCCGAAAGACCGACACGTGAACAACCCCTTCAAGTCCGCCATCGCGCGCTGGCGCAGCGCCGGCCTGCCCTCGGCCTCGCCGGCGCTGCTGAAAACCCTGGCGCCGCTGCTGCTGCTGGCGATCGGCCTGACCGCCATGGTAATGATGTATTTCTGGCGCGACCAGGCCGGCTACAAGCCGGTCTTCGGCAACCGCGAGAAAGTCGCCGTCACCGAGATGATGAACGCGCTCGACGCCGAGCACGTGCCCTACCGCCTGCATCCCGACAGCGGCCAGGTGCTGGTGCCCGAGGCCCAGCTGGGCAAGGTGCGCATGATGCTCGCCTCCAAGGGCGTCACGGCGCAACTGCCGGCCGGCCTGGAGCTGATGGACAAGAGCGACCCGCTGGGCGTGTCGCAGTTCGTCCAGGACGTGCGCTTTCGCCGCGGCCTCGAGGGCGAGTTGGCGCAAAGCATCATGAGCCTGGACGCGATCGCCTCGGCCCGCGTCCACCTGTCCATCGCCAAGTCGACCTCCTTCGTCGCCAGCGACGGCGAGAAGTCGTCGGCCTCGGTGGTGGTGGCGGCCAAACCCGGGCGCACGCTGGCGCCCGAGCAGATCGCCGCCGTCATCAACATGGTCGCCGGCAGCGTCGCCAGCCTGAGCCCGCAGCGCGTCAGCCTGGTCGACCAGGCCGGCAACTACCTGTCGGCGCGCATCGACCTGAGCGAGGGTTTCGAGGCCGGCAACCAGGGCAACGAGAACGCCAAGCGCATCCAGGACGAGATCCGCCGCAACGTCAAGGATCTGCTGGGACCGGTCATCGGCGAGGATAATTTCAAGGTCAGCGTGACGGCCGCGGTCGACAACGACAAGATCGAGGAAACGCTGGAGAAATACGGCGAGGCGCCCAAGGTGACCAGCGAGGCCACCCGCGAGGAGCAGGACCGCAACCGCATGGTGCTGGGCGTGCCCGGCAGCCTGAGCAACCGCGCCCCGGCCGCCGGCGTGCCGGCGCCGGCCGGCGCGCCCGGCGCCGCCGGCGCCGACGCCAACAAGGGCGGCGACGAGGGCTCGGCGCACAAGAACGCCACCTCGCGCCAGTTCGCCTACGACCGCAGCATCACCCAGATCAAACGCAGCCGCGGCCGCCTGCAGCAGCTCAGCGTCGCCGTGGTGCTCAACAGCGCCGCCGCGCCCAACCCGAAAAGTGGCTGGAACGCGACGGAGATGGCGAATATGGACAAGATGCTGCGCAGCGGCCTGGGCATCAACGCCAGCCGCGGCGACGTGCTGGCGGTGTCGGCGCTGAGCTTCCCGGCCAAGGCGCCGGCGGCGCAGTGGTGGGAAGAGCGCGACAACGTCGTCGACATGAGCAGCTGGGCGATCTACCTGGTCGGCGCCTTGCTGGGCTTTTTGCTGATCGTGCGCCCGTTGCTGCGCTTGTTGACAGTACGCTTGACGCCGCCCATGATGCAAAACGTCGAGGCCACGCTGGCGCAGGCCGGCGCCGCCGCCAACGGCGCCTCGGGCGGCGGCGCCGCCGCGCTGGGCGCGCCGGGCGCGCCGCAGTTGCCGGGCATGGCCGCGAGCAGCCCGATGCCGGTGGTGCCGCTGCTGGAAAACTACGACCTGCCGCCGCCCGGCTCGGCGGTCGACGTGATGGTCGACCATTTGAAAGTGCTGGCCGAGAAGGAACCCGAACGGGTCGCCGAAGTCGTCAAACAATGGATGCAGAAAAATGGCCGAAACCAATAACATGAACGAGCGCGACGACGACGACGAGATCGCCCTGTCCCCGGTCGAGCAGGCCGCCATCGTGCTGCTGAGCATAGGCGAGGAGCCGGCCGCGGCGGTGCTGCGCTGCCTGTCGCGCGAGGAGTTGCTCGAGGTTACGCAGGTGATGTCGCGCATGAGCGGCATCAAGGTCGAGTCGGTCAAACACGCGATGCAGACCTTCTTCGACGACTACCGCCAGCAAAGCGGCGTGCACGGCGCCTCGCGCACCTACCTCAAGCGCGCGCTCGACCTGGCGCTGGGCAGCGACATCGCAAATAGCGTACTCAACAATATTTACGGCGACGCCATCCGCCCCAAGATGGCGCGCCTGCAGTGGGCCTCGCCGAAATGGCTGGCCGAGTACATCGTCAACGAACACGTGCAGATGCAGGCGGTGTTCCTGGCCTTCCTGCCGGCCGCGCTGGCCGGCCAGATCCTCGACGCGCTGCCGGTCGAGGGGCGCGACCTGGTGCTGCTGAACCTGGCGCGCCTGGACGAGATCGACCGCGACCTGCTGAGCGAACTGGACGAGCTGGTCGGGCGCTGCCTGTCGACCTTCGACACCCAGAGCACCAGCGTCGAGGGCGTGCGCCAGGTCGCCGAGATCCTCAACCGGCTGCCGGGCAACCGCTCCGACATGGTCGAACTGCTGCGCGCCCACGACCCGGAAGTGGTCGCGGCGATCGAACTGAGCATGTACGACTTCTTCATCCTGTCGCGCCAGAGCGAGGTGGCGATCACCCGCATCCTCGAGGACGTGCCGCTGGAACTGTGGGCCATCGCCCTCAAGGGCGCCGAGCCGCTGGTGCGCGAAGCCGTCATGAAGACCATGCCGAAGCGCCAGGCGCAAAGCTTCGAGGACATGATGCGCCGCTCCGGCCCGGTGCCGCTGAGCCGCATCGAGCAGACCCGCCGCGAAATCATGGCCACCGTCAAGGGCCTGGCCGACGCCGGCGAGATCGAAGTGCAACTGTTCGCCGAGGCGGTGGTCGAATGAAGCACTCCTTCCGCTCCTACCGCTTCCCGCCGCTGTCGCAGTTCATCGCCGCCGGCCAGCGCTCCGAGGACACCGACGGCCAGTGGCAAGCCTCGGTGGCGGAGGGCTTCGAGCAGGGCCAGCGCGACGGCTACGAGGTCGGCCTGGTGCGCGGCCAGCAGGACGGCTACGACGCCGGGCGCAGCGACGGCACCGCCCAGGGCCGCGAAGAGGGCCGCAACGAAACCCTGGTCGCGCTGGACCGCCTGGCGCGCCCGGTCGACGCCATCCTGAAGAACTTGAAGAAGGTGCGCGCCGACTACCGCGCCGCCCAGCGCAAGGAAGTCGTCGACCTGGTGGCCAAGGTGGCGCGCCAGGTCATCCGCGCCGAACTGGCGCTGCAACCGGTGCAACTGCTGGCCCTGGTCGACGAGACGCTGGCGTCGATGCCGCCGACGCGCGAGGAAATCGACGTCTTCCTCAACCCCGAGGAGCTCAAGCGCATCAGCGAACTCGATCCGAAGCGCGCCAAGCGCTGGAACCTGATCGCCGACGCCCGCCTGGACGCCGGCGAGTGCCGCATCAAGGCCGGCGACAACGAAGTCGACGCCGGCTGCCACCAGCGCCTGGCCGCCTGCATGGACCAGGTCAGCAGCCACCTGCAACTGGCGGCCGACCACGCCGACGAGGAAGTGACGTCATGATCGCCGACTCCCTGCGCAGTTTCGAGATCGACGCGGTACCGGTGGCCACGCCCACCGGGCGCCTGGTCGGCGCCTCCGGCCTGCTGCTCGAAAGCGCGGGGTGCCGCCTGCACACCGGCCAGCGTTGCCAGATCGAATCGGTCAACGGCGAGTGGATGGACGCCCAGGTGGTGGGTTTCCGCGACAAGCTGTCGTTCCTGATGCCGTTCAAGAAGGCCACCGGCATGACCACCGGCGCGCGCGTGCTGCCGCTGCCCGACAAGGCCAACCTGCAAATCGGCCCGTCCTGGCTGGGGCGCATGGTCAACGGCCTGGGCGAGCCGATCGACGACCTGGGCCGCCTGACCGGCGAGCACGTGCTCGAATCGACCCCGCCCAAGGTCCATCCGCTGAAGAAAAAACCCGTCGACGAGCCGCTCGACGTCGGCGTGCGCGCCATCAACGCCATGCTGACGCTGGGCAAGGGCCAGCGCGTCGGCCTGATGGCCGGCAGCGGCGTCGGCAAGAGCGTGCTGCTGGGCATTATCACGCGCCAGACCGTCGCCGACGTCGTCGTCGTCGGCCTGATCGGCGAGCGCTCGCGCGAGGTGCGCGAATTCGTCGAAAAATCGCTCGGCGTCGAGGGCTTGAAAAAGGCCGTGCTGGTGATCGCCCCGGCCGACGAGTCGCCGTTGATGCGCATCATGGCCACCGAACTGTGCCACTCGATCGCCGCGCACTTCCGCGACCAGGGCAAGCACGTGCTGCTGCTGGTCGATTCGCTGACGCGCTACGCGATGGCGCTGCGCGAGGTGGCGCTGGCGCTGGGCGAGCCGCCGGCCACGCGCGGCTACCCGCCGTCGGTGTTCTCGGCGCTGCCGCAACTGGTCGAGAGCGCCGGCAACGGCGAGAACCAGGAAGGCAGCATGAGCGCCATCTACACCGTGCTGGCCGAGGGCGACGACCAGCAGGACCCGGTCGTCGACACCGCCCGCGCCATCCTCGACGGCCACATCGTGCTGACGCGCGAGCTGGCCGAGCGCGGCCACTACCCGGCCATCGATATCGCCGCCTCGATCAGCCGCTGCATGGCGCAGGTGATCAGCCAGCCGCACATGCTGGCGGCGCGCGCCTTGAAGGCGTCGATGGCGCGCCACGCCCGCGTGCGCGATTTGATTCCGCTGGGCGCCTACGTGCCCGGCGCCGACCCGCTCACCGACCAGGCGGTGCAGTTGCACCCGCGGGTCGAAGCGTTCCTGTGCCAGGGCACGAAGGAAGAGGCGCCCCTGGTCCCTTGTGTAGTCCAACTCGAAGAGATGATGGCATGACAAGCTCGCACACGATTCAAAATTTGACCACCCTGGTGCAACTGCGCAACACCGAAGTCGAACGCCTGCAAGGCGAAATGGCGGCGCAGACCCAGGTCAAGGAGCGCTACCAGCGCAACCTCGAGCGCCTGACCGGCCTGTACACCGGCAGCGGCGCCTCCGGCGCGCTGCCGCTGGCGCTGTCGGTCAACTGCGGCAACTACAAGCAGGCGGTGATGCACATGGTCGACCTGCACCGCACCGACCTGCACCTGCACGAGGCCAACATGGCGCACTCGCAGCGCGCGCTGAACGCCGCCTGGGCCAAGCGCGAGGTGCTCGGCCAGGTGTTGGAAAAAAAACAAAAGGACGCCGACGGCGAGCAACACCGGCGCGACGCCAAGCGCCAGGACGAGGTGGCGACGCAGTTCTGGTTCCGCGGCCAGGCTAAATAAAGTTTCTTGTGGAAATCATTTCAGCGGCGCGCGGATTTGGTCGCCTTGTACTCAGGTATACATTGAGTTTCCCTTTTTAGGAGTCCGTCATGACCACCACCGCCCCCGTACCGTACAACGTCGACGCCTCGGCCAAGGCTTGGACCGACAAGTACACCGTCGACCAGCAAGCCCTGATCACCTTCCAGACCAGGCGCGCCGCGACCACGGCGAGCGCCCTGACGAGCTTGAAGACGGCGATCACCGCCTACCAGACCAGCCTGACGGCGCTGACGGCCAACAAGACCCTGATGGCCCAGGCCGGCACGCTGAGCAACCCGGCCATCGGCAGCGCCACGGCGGCGCCCACCGCCGCGCCCGGCACCTACTCCTTCTTCGTCGAAAGCCTGGCCACCAAGCACCAGGTGTCGTACGGCGGCTTGAGCGACGACGCCACCCCGACCGGCAACCTGGCCCTGAGCCTGGCCGACGGCAGCAATTTCACGGTGAACATGGCGGCCGCCGACAAGAACAACAACGGCACCCTGACGGCCAAGGAAATCGCCGCCGCCATCAACGCCGAGCCGACCAACCTGTCGAAGGTGACGGCCTCGATCATCACCATCGGCGGCGTGGCCCAGCTGGTGCTGACCTCGAACGTCAGCGGCAGCGCCGGCAAGATCACCCTCGACGCCAGCGCCCTGTCGAACGGCGCGCTGAAAACCGCGCTGACGACGCCGGCCAACGTCACCCAACTGGTGGCCGAGCAAGACGCCGTGGTCTACCTGGGCGGCGCCAGCGGCACCCGTATCCAGCAAAGCTCGAACACCTTCACCAACATCGCCGACGTCGCCGTCACCTTCACCAAGGCGCAGGCGCCGGGCGACCCGGCGGTGACGCTGACGGTCGGCCTGGACGGCGCCGCCACCAACGCCAACGTGCAAAGCTTCGTCGACGCCTACAACAAGCTCAAGGGCGTGCTGGACGACATGACCGACCCGGGCGACCCGCAAAAGGGCGTCGCCGCCGGCCCCTTCGCCGAGGACAGCGGCATGCGCGTGCTGCGCGACCAGATGACGCGCACGCTGCGCGAAAACAGCATCGGCGCGATGTCGACCTACGGCATCACGGCCACCCGCGAGGGCAAGCTGTCGCTGGACACGGCGCGCCTGGGCAAAATGCTGGCGGTCAACCCGGCCGGCCTGGACGCGGCGATCGGCAGCACCTCGGCGAGCGCGCCCAGCGGCGTCACCAGCAAGCTCGACAAGTTCCTCAAGCTGTGGAACAACGGCGCCACCGGCCAGTTGGTGCAGCGCCAGGCCGCCACCGCGAAACAGCAAATGGCGCTGGAGCGGCGCCAGGCCGATTTCGAGAAAAGTTATGTGGCAATGTTTAACAGCTACAAACTGCAGTTCGGCAAGTTGAACCAGTTGCAAGACCAGATGGCCCGCAACAACGACATGTTCGACGCCCTGTTCAGCAAGTAATCCGGCGGCGTCCGCGCCGCCTTGCCCCACCCAGCTTACACCGCGAGAATATTATGTTGAACCACGATGCATACAGCAGTTACCATTCAGTCAATCTGGATGCGCAAACGGCGCGCGCCTCGCCAATCGAACTGGTGCTGGTGCTCACCGACGGCTTGCTGGAGGAGCTGGCGCGCGCGCGCGGCCACATCACCGGCAAGCGCTACGAACAAAAAGGGATCAGCCTGAACAAGTGCGTGGAAATCATCAATGGCTTGTCCAGTTCGCTGGACTACGAGCACGGCGGCGAAGTCGTCGCCAACCTCGGCCACCTGTACGATTATTGCGCCGGCCGCCTGTACACCGCCGGGATCAAACTCGATCCCGCCATGATTGACGAGGTCAGCACCCTGCTGACCACGATCAAGCAGGGTTGGCTGGGCGTACAGGCGAAAAATGGATAGGCTGCGCGCCATCGCGCAGTTGAGCGCGCGCCTGGGCGCGGCCAGCGACGGCGCCGACTGGGACGCGCTGCAGGCCGCGTGCACGGCGCTGGCGGCGGACTTGCCGGCGCTGGCGGCGCGCGGCCCCTGGACGGCGCCCGAGCGCGCCGCGCTGGTGGCGCTGCGCTCGGTCCACGCGCAAGCGTTCCAGTTATGCTCCGAAGAAAAGCAACGCCTGGGCCTCGAGCTCGGCGACATACAGGCAAATAAAGAAGGCTGGCTCGCCTATGCCCTCATCGGCGAGACCGAACTGGACGGGAATTAAGAATGACTATGCACATCAGCAGCACGTCCACACCTAGCACGAAGGCAGCGCCGGCGCCGGCGCCGCCGCCGACACCCTGCTAGCGTCCAAGAGCGGACGAGTGTCGGGGGGGGAAAGGGTGGGGGGGAAGGAGTGGGTGTCGCGGTGGGCGCGGTA